>JAJYQK010000101.1:0-326 GCA_021794645.1 Actinomycetes bacterium | reverse complement strand
AGGTCGTGCGGCGCGACGTGTCCTAGTCCGGCTCGCTGGGCGATCCGTACGGTGCACTCGTAGAGCCGATGAGCCGAGACGGCCTTTCCCCAGTTGAGGCTCAGGGCACCGTTTCCTGTCTTGTGCTTGCAGATGAGTGGCATGTCAGGCGTGAGCGTCCCCACGGCTGCTTCGTAGCGGCTGATGTACTCCTCCAAAGCAGCGAGGAGTTCGGGCCCCATCGTGATGCGCCGGGGCTTGTGCCCCTTGCCTGTCCAGTGGAGCTGTGGGCGCTGGGCGACACTTGCGATCTTCAGGTCTGAGATCTCCTGGATTCGCAAGCCTGA
>JAJYQK010000145.1 GCA_021794645.1 Actinomycetes bacterium | reverse complement strand
GGGGCTCCTCGATGCCGCCGAGGCCGAGGCGGAGCAGGTGAGAAGAGAGCGGGCTGCCCGGATCCTCTCTGACCGCCTCGTCGCCTCCGGGCTGCTCGCGGCGAACGAGGCAGCCGATCCCGTGGCAGTCCATCGCGGCCTTCTCGGAGAGCTCGGCCGAAGCGAGGCGGAGCTCGTCCTCGTCAATCCGGAGGACTGCTGGGGCGAGCTCGAGGGACAGAACGTCCCCGGCACGGTGGGCCGGGAGAACTTCTCCCGCCCCTTTTCCCGCGCCGTCGCCGAGATGGACGCCGATGCCGCTCTCACCTCGGCCTTCTTTGCCCTGAGCCAGGCGCGAGAGGAGCGCCGGGCCATGGCAGGTGGCGATGAGGGGTACTGAACCGGGCATGCCTCGGAAAGACGCGAGAGCCGAGCAGGTCTTCGCGCCTGAACAGCTCTACCTATTCAACGAGGGCCGGCTCTTCCAGCTCTATGAGACCTTCGGCGGCCACCTGCTGGCCGGCACGGACCGGGCCCGCTTTGCCATCTGGGCGCCCAACGCCGAGGTGGTCTCGGTCATCCACGACGGCAACGGCTGGCAGGCCGGCACCGATCTGCTCGAGCCGCTCGGCGGCTCGGGCGTCTTCGCCGGGGAGCTCTCCGGGGTCGGGCCGGGCACGCGCTACAAGTACCGCATCGAGCCTCGCTACGGAGCGCCCCGCGACAAGACCGACCCGGTCGCCTTTGCCAGCGAGTGCCCCCCTGCCTCAGCTTCGGTGCTGGTGGACCTCTCCTACGACTGGTCAGACGGCCCGTGGATGGCCGAGCGGGCGGCCCGCAACGCGGCCTTGGAGCCGATGGCGGTCTACGAGGTCCACCTCGGCTCCTGGCGGCGGAGAGAGGACGGCACCTTCCTCTCCTACCGGGAGCTGGCGCCCCTTCTCGCCGACCATGTCGAGGCGCACAACTTCACCCACGTCGAGCTGCTCCCCATCATGGAGCACCCCTACTACGGCTCCTGGGGCTACCAGACGACGGGCTTCTTCGCGCCGACGGCCCGCTACGGCGGTCCGACGGACTTCATGGCCTTCGTCGACCACCTCCACCAGCGCGGCATCGGCGTCATCTTGGACTGGGTCCCCTCCCACTTCGCCACGGACGCCTTCTCCCTCGGGGAGTTGGACGGGACCCACCTCTACGAGCACGAGGACGTGCGCCGACGCGTCCATCCCGACTGGGGCAGCTATGAGTTCAACTACTCCCGTCACGAGGTGCGCTCCTTCCTCGTGTCGAGCGGCTGGTTCTGGTGCGACCGCTATCACGCCGATGGGCTCCGGGTCGACGCCGTCGCCTCGATGCTCTACCTCGACTACTCCCGCAAGGAGGGCGGCTGGGTCCCGAACCGCTACGGCGGCCGGGAGAACCTCGAGGCCGTCGAGTTCCTCCGGACGCTCAACGACTCGTTGCACGACCGCTTCCCGGGCGTCGTCACGATCGCCGAGGAGTCGACCGCCTGGCCCGGCGTCTCCCGGCCGACGGCGGCGGGTGGCCTCGGCTTCTCGATGAAGTGGGACATGGGCTGGATGCACGACACCTTGCAGCACCTCGAGCGCCAGCCCGTCCATCGCCGCTACCACTACGGCGAGCTCACCTTCCGCGGCCTGTACGCCTTCAGCGAGAACTTCGTCCTCCCCCTCAGCCACGACGAGGTCGTCTACGGCAAGAAGTCGGTGGCCGGCAAGATGCCGGGCGACGACTGGCAGCGGCGGGCCAACGTCAGGCTGCTCTATGGCCTGCAGACGCTGCAGCCGGGAAAGAGCCTCCTTTTCATGGGAGACGAGCTCGCCACCTGGCGGGAGTGGAGCCACGAGGGCGAGCTCGAGTGGGCTCTCCTCGATCACCCTGACCACGCCGGCATCGCCCGGCTGGTGGCCGACCTGAACGGCCTCTACCGCCGCCTGCCCGCCCTTTATGCCACCGACTTCGACCCGGCGGCCTTCGACTGGATCGTGGCAGACGACGTCGAGAACGACGTGCTCGCCTGGCGGCGCCAGCTGGGCGAGGACTACCTCGTCGCCGTCGCCAACCTCACTCCGGTCGTGCGAGAGGGCTACAGGATCGGGGTGCCGGGGGACGGCCGCTTCGAAGAGCTCATCAACACCGACGCCGCCGAGTACGGAGGGAGCGGCGTCGGCAACCTCGGCGGCGTCGAGGCAGACACCGTCGCTGCACACGGCCAGGATCACTCGATCGAGCTTCGCCTCCCCCCCCTCGGCGTGCTCCTGCTCGGGCCGGCCCCCCGCTGAGCCCGCCTGGCAGAGCCGCGAGTTGTTGAATGGCGGCATGCCGGCCGCCGTCCTCCTCGAGCAGGGAAGAAAGCGGGTCTTCGCCTCCGTTCTCGGCTGGGAGGGCTGGTGCCGCTCGGGCCGGGACGAGACCGCCGCCCTCGAGGCGCTCGCCGCCTACGCCCCCCGCTACAGGGTCATCGTCGAGAGAGCCGGCCTCGACCTCGCCTTGGAGTGTTCTTTCAGAGTCGTCGAGCGGCTGGCCGGCAATGCCACGGGCCCTCTTGCAGGCGGCCTGGGACCACCTCGACGAGGTGGTGGAAAGGGCCCCGGCCGAGCTGAGAAAGGGTCCCCGCGGTGGTGGGCGCGACCGGGACGCCATCGCCTCGCACGTGGTCGAGGCCGAAGTTGCCTACGCCCGCAAGCTGGGCGTGAGAGAGGAGGACCCGGCCACCCGCCGCTCGCTCCTCCTCGAGCACCTCTCGCTGCCGAGCTCGCCCCAAGGCGAGTCCGCCACGGGCTGGCCCCTCGCCTATGGCGCCAGGCGCATCATCTGGCACGTCCTCGACCACGCCTGGGAGATAGAGGACCGCTCCGCCTAGCGCGCCTCGTCCTCGGGCACTGCCTCGAGCCGTTCGAAGACGAGGACCGAGCGGCCCTCGACCGGAATGTCCCCACCCGCCCCGACGGCCTCCCTCCCCCGGGAGAAGAAGGGGTCGTCCAGCCGGGCGGTGTCGAGCAGCGGGAGCCAGCGCTCGGCGAACTGCGGGCCGGGCAGCCTGAACTGCAGCGGTTCCCAGTAGGCGTTCATGATGACGAAGCAGCTGGCCGAGCTCTGGCTGTCGGCCCGCCAGGCGTTCGAGTACTCGGGCCGGAGGGACTCGCCCGCCAGGTAGACGCCGAGCGTCTTGGCGAAGCTCACCTGCCAGTCCTCTTCGGTCATCTCGGTGCCGTCGGGTGAGAACCAGGCGATGTCGGTGACCCCCTCACCGTGGACGGGCCGGCCCTGGAACCACTGGCGGCGCCGGAAGGCCGAGTAGCGGGCCCGCACGGCAGAGAGCTGGCGCACGAAGTCCAAGAGCTTCTCGTCGACTCTCTCCCAGTCGAGCCAGGAGATCTCGTTGTCCTGGCAGTAGGCGTTGTTGTTGCCGCCCTGGGTACGGCCCATCTCGTCGCCCGCCAGCAGCATCGGCACCCCCTGGGAGAGAAAGAGGGTGGCGAGCATGTTGCGGACCTGGCGGGCCCGGAGCGCCAGCACCTCCCGATCGTCGGTCTCTCCTTCCACCCCGCAGTTCCACGAGCGGTTGTGGGACTCGCCGTCCCTGTTCTCCTCCCCGTTCGCCTCGTTGTGCTTCTCGTTGTAAGAGACGAGGTCGCGCAGGGTGAAGCCGTCATGGGCCGTTATGAAGTTGATCGA
>JAJYQK010000037.1 GCA_021794645.1 Actinomycetes bacterium | reverse complement strand
GCCACCGCCGCCGCCGCCCGAGCCACCGCCGCCCGACCCGCCACCGGACCCGCCCGCTCCGCTACCGCCAGATGATCCACCGCCGCTCTGCTGCACGGCCTGTGCCGCTCCGGCCGCTGCCTGGGCCGCCGCCTCGTCTGCCGCCTTCTGCCTGGCCTTTGCCCGGGCCGCTGCCTCTTGCTTGGCGCGGGCCACCGCCTCTGAGTACTGCACCATCTCCGCCGCCAGGTGGCCCTTTACCTGGTGCAGGATGGCGGTGACCCGGCTGGTCAGGCTGCTCGCCACTGCCGCCGCCCGAGAAGCGCTTTGGAGCGTCGCCTCGGCAGCCAGCTCCTGGCGACGCTCCCTCGATTGGGTGTCGTGCAGCCTCTGGGTCGCCAGCCGGAGAGAGGCCACTGCCGAGTCGAGGTTCTGAGCCACTGAGTCGCCGTAGACGGCGATCGACTGCCCGTCCGAAGGGGTCGGGCTGAGCAGTGCCGCCAGGTTGGTCCCTTGACCGTCGCCGGTGACGTAGGCGGCGACCGCTGCAGCCCGGAGCCGCAGGCGGGCGAGGTCGCTCTCGCGGCGGCTTTGTCGGAGGGCCGTGGCCGTCCGCCGCAGGGCGGCCCTGTCCTGGCCGAGGCTGATCTGGGCGTCGTCGTAGGCGGCCGCCGCCACCTGCACCCTCGTCTGGTCGCTCGCCAGCTCCCTCGCCAGAGCGGCAGCTCGGGCCTCTGTCGAATTGATCTGCTGGCGTGTCGGGGAGGCACCGGCGGCCACCGGGGCGAGAGCCCAGGAGGCGGCCAGCACTGAGCCGCCGATGGCGGCCCTGCGCCATAGGTGCATTCTCCCCATTTGCATCATTTGTAACTTTGCTCACAGAAGTGAACATTGTCAACACCCGGAGCGTCGAAAGCCACCGTGGGATACCACTTAGAGTGCTGAGAGACGCAGGTAGCGGCGGAGCTCGCCGACCGAGGGCTGAGGATGGAGCTGACAGAGACTGAAGTGGCCGAGGGACGCCTTCAGGGCCTCCAGCGCCGGCCAGAGCTCTCGGTCTTCCTCGGGGTGCCTTACGCCGCTCCGCCCGTCGGCCGCTGCCGCTTCCGTCCGGCGGCTCCAGCCTCTCCCTGGACGGGCGTGCGACCGGCGCTCGCTTTCCCGCCGAGCTCTGTCCAGCCGCCGCCCGACCCGGCAAGTGCCGTGCCCGGCGACCCGATGGAACAGTCCGAGGACTGCCTCTACCTCAACATCTGGACACCCGCCTGCGATGGAGAGAAGCGGCCCGTGATGGTCTTCCTGCACGGCGGGGGCTACGTCGGTGGCAGCCCGAGCTCGGCGCTCTACTCGGGCGAGGCCCTCAGCCGCGAGGACGTCGTGGTGGTGACCGTCGGCTACCGCCTCGGGGCCCTCGGCTGGCTGGCCTATCCGGACTTGGCGGACGAAGTCGGGGAGTTCGGCAACTGGGGCCTGAGCGACCAGCTGGCAGCGCTCACCTGGGTGCGAGCCAACGCCGGCTCGTTCGGCGGAGACCCGGGCAACGTCACGGTTTTCGGCGAGTCGGCCGGCGCCATCTCGGTGGCTGCGCTGCTCGCCGGCGAGGCGCCCGGGCGCCACTTCGACCGAGCGATCATGCAAAGTGGGGCGCCGATGGCGCTCTCAGCCGAGACGGCGGCGCGGATCGCTGAGGTCTTCGCCGGCGAGCTCGGCCTCTCCCGACTGGAGCGCCACCTCCTCGAGGAGCTGCCGGCCGCGGCGATCCTCCGGGCCCAAGGCGCCGTCCGCCGGCGACTCGACGGTGACCTGCTCGCCTTCCAGCCCGTGGTCGACGGCCACCTCGTTCCTGCCCAGCCGGCCGCCAGGATCGCAGCCGGGAGTGCCGCCGGCATCGACCTGCTCATCGGCACCAACAGGGACGAGTGGCGCTTCTGGCTGATCACCGACCGCTCCCTGCGGGAGCTCGACTGGGCCGGGGCCATCTCGCGGGTGTCGAGCCAGCTACAGCGGGCCGGTATCGAGGAGCGCCTCGAGGCCTCGGCTGTCGTCGAGACCTACCGGCAGCTGCGAGTGGAGAGAGGCGAGCGGGCCGAGCCGCCCGACGTCTACTGCGCCATCGCCACCGACTGGACCTTCAGGGTGCCGTCCATGCGGCTGGCCACTAACCAGGCGGCGACAGGCGCCAGGGTCTCCTGCTACCTCTTCGACTGGGAGTCGCCGCTCCTCGAGGGCCGCCTCGGCTCCTGTCACGCCCTCGAGCTCCCCTTCGTCTTCGGCACCTTCGACCACCCTTTCATCTCGCTCCTCTCGGGCACCGGAGAGGCGGCGGCCGCCCTGAGCGCCGCCATGTCGAAGGCTTGGGCCTGCTTCGCCGCCACCGGCGAGGCCGGCAACGCCTTGGCGGGGGCGTGGCCCGCCTACGAGCCGTCCCGGCGGCTCACCAAGCGCCTCGGCCCGCAGATGGAGGTGCTGGCCGCGCCCTTCGAACAGGAGCGCCTCCTTCTCGACGAGGCCTTTCCCACCTATGGTGAGCCGCCGAAGCAGCACTCGGCCTGCCCCTGAGGGGGCGCACAGGACAGGGGACGTAGCCCAACGGCAGAGGCAGGGCGCTTAAAACGCCTTCAGTGAGGGTTCGACTCCCTCCGTCCCCACCACCTGGGTGACAGCACCTTGTCAACAGCCGTGCCCTCGGTCGGCCCTGGCGGGACGGCCCCCTTGGCGGACATCGCCGAGCTTTCCTAGACGCCCCCGACCTCGAGCCAGCTCTCGATGCTGGCGTGCAGGACCGGCATCGGCAGCGAGCCCTGGTCGAGGATGGCGGCGTGGAAGGCGGGGAGGGCGAAGGATGAGCCCAGGCGGGTCTCGGCCTCCCGGCGGAGCTTCAGGAGCTCGATCTTGCCCGTCAGGTAGGCGAGCGCCTGGCCCGGGTTGCAGATGTAGCGGTCGATCTCGTTCACGAGGAACTCCCGCGGGAGCGGGACGTGCTCGACGTAGAAGTCGATCGCCTGCTCTCTTGTCCAGCCAAAGGCATGGATGCCGGTGTCGAGGACGAGACGGGCGGCTCGCATCAAAGAGGCGGTGATGGCGCCGAGGAGACTCTCGGTCCCGCTGTAGAGGCCCATCTCCTCTGCCAGCTGCTCGGCATAAAGACCCCAGCCCTCGGAGAAGACGGTGACGCTCCGTTGGCGCTGCAGGGCCGGCAGCTCTGTGAGCAGCTGGAGGCGGGAGAGCTGGAGGTGGTGGCCGGGCACGGCCTCGTGGAAGGCGACGCCTTCGAGGTCCCAACCCGTCCCGGCCGTCGGCCGGTAGATGTTGAACCAGAAGGTGCCCGGTCGCCCGCCGTCGAGGCGGGGCGGCGTGTAGTGAGGCGCCATCCCGCTCTCTCCGACAACCGGCGGCATCGCCGTCACCTGGCAGGCCGGGGGGAGTGGGGCCGGGAAGACCTCGTGGGCGCGGGCCTCGGCCCGTCGCACCGCCTGCTGGGCAGCGGCCATCGCGTCTTCGGGCCGGCTCTTGCCCGCCGAGTCTCGCAGCGCCTGGCGGACTGCAGCGAGGTCGAAAAGCCCGATCTCGGCGCCGAGACCGACGGCCCGCTCCTCGAGGGCGGCGATGTGGGCGAGCCCCGTCTCGTGGATCTCCTCGGCCGTGAGGGGGAGTGTGGTGTGGGTCCGTATCGCCCGGGCGTAGTCCGCTTCTCCCCCCGGCAGGTGGGCCAGCCCGGGCCGCTCGGCCGGGCGAGCCTTCTCCCGGAGCGAGCGGACCGTCTCCAGCCACTCGGCCAGCGCCGGCTTGGCGACCTCGCGGGCGAGGCGCCGCCGCTCCTCCTCCCAGTCGGCCGCTCCGTCCCAGCCCGCCGGCGGGCTCGGCGCCAGCAGCGCTGCCGGGGCATCCTCGGAGAGCACACCCTCTGCCCAGTCGATCGCCTGCTCGACGAGGGGGGCCACCGGGTAGCGCCCCTTCCTGGCGCCGGCCCCGAGCTGGCTGGCGAGCTGGCGGATCCACTCGCCGCTCCGGGCCAGTCGCGAGAGGTAGTCCGAGGCTGCCTGCTCGCCGACGAGGACCGAGCGGGCGGAGATGGCCAGGTAGCTGGCCGGGCCGGCAAAGGGCATGGCGGTCACGGTGTGCTCGTAGGGGGCCGACTCGAGGGCGGCGATCTCCTGTTCGGCCTGGGTCGTGAGGCAGCCAAGGGTCACCGCCTCGGCGGGCGAGAGGTTGTCGCGCTCGATCTCTGCCGCCTCGGCGAGGATCTTCTCGACAGCTGCCCTCCAAGCCTCGTGTCCCTCCTCGCTGTCGTCTGGCATCAAGTCGTCGTATCCGGGGATGCCGTAGCTGCTGGCGGCCAAGGGATGGGTCGAGAGCCACTGATCGTGGAAGCGGTCGGCGAGCTCGGGCGGCGTTGTCATTGCCCGAGTCTGCCCAACGGACCACCTCCTGGCCAGCGGTCGCCACTGCCGGGCCGTCCCGGACCTAATCTGGGGACGGCCTGCGCCAGCAGGTCGGCGCCGGCCCGGCCGGTGCCACGGCCGGGTCGCGAGGAGGCACCTGTGCTGTTTCGCCAGTACGAGCTCGGCTGCCTGTCGCTTTTCAGCTACCTCGTCGGCGACGAGACGACGGGGCGGGCCGTCGTAGTCGACCCGCAGCGTGACGTCTCGCAGTACCTCGAAGATGCCCGTCGGCACCACCTCTTCATCGAGCGGGTGATAGAGACCCACTTCCATGCCGACTTCCTCTCCGGCCACCTCGAGCTGGCCGAGGCGACGGGGGCGGCCATCTGCTACGGGGCGGGTGCCCGAGCCGAGTTCCCGCTCTGTGAGCTGCACGACGGCGAGCGCATCGAGCTCGGCGAGGTCCTGATCGAGGTGCGGGCCACCCCGGGCCACACGCCCGAGTCGATCTCGCTCGTCGTCTACGAGCGAGCCGGCGACTCCCGGCCCTACGGAGTGCTCACCGGCGACACACTCTTCGTCGGCGACGTCGGCCGCCCGGACCTGCTCGCAGCCGGCGGCTACAGCGCAGAGGAGCTGGCCTCCGAGCTCTACCGCTCCCTTTGGGGACAGCTCCTCACCCTGCCCGAGGAGACCCTTGTCTACCCCGCCCACGGCGCCGGCTCCTCCTGCGGCAAGAGCCTCTCTGCGGCCACCTGCTCGAGCATCGGCCAGGAGAAGAGGACCAACGCCGCCCTCTGGTACAAAGACGAGCCCTCCTTCGTGGCGGCCCTCACCGCCGGCCAGCCAGTCGCACCCCGCTACTTCCCCTACGCGGCGGAGAGCAACAGGCGCCGGCGCCGCCTGCTCGAGGAGGACGCCAGTCCCCCGCCTCTCGACCTCGATCGCCTGCTCGCCCTGCAGCAAGAGGGCGCCGTCCTGCTCGACACCCGCCCGCCCGAGGCCTTCGCGGCCGGCCACCTGGCCGGAGCGCTCAACGTCGGCCTGGAGGGCCGCTTCGCCGAGTACGTCGGGGACGTGGTCGAACCGGGCGACCCGGTCCTGCTCGTGACAGAAGAGGGAAAGGAGCAAGAGGCCCGCGTCCGTCTCGGACGGATCGGCTTCGACACGGTTGTCGGGCACCTGCCCGGCATCGAGCGGCTGCTGGCGGAGCGGCCCGCCCTCGCCCAGGTCGCCCGCCGGATCGACGCGGCCCGCCTGGCGGCCGAGCTCGCAGCCGGCCCGCAGCTCGTCGATGTGCGAAACCCAGGCGAGATCGAGTCCTCCGGCCTCATCGAGACCGCCCTCTCCCTGCCCTTGCCGAGCCTCCTCGACCGGCGGGGCGAGCTCGAGCAGGGCCGGCCCACCATCGTCTACTGCGCCTCTGGCTTTCGCTCCTCGGTGGCGGCCTCGCTGCTGCGCCGAGCCGGCTTTGCGGAGGTGTCGGACCTGCTCGGCGGCTTCGGCGCCTGGGTGGCGGCCGGCATGCCTGTCACCACCCCGGTTCGCTAACAGCCCGCCGGCGCGAGAGCGCCCGGGCCGTGGCCCGGGCGCTTCTGGCCGGCGGAGGCCGCCGTTTGCTCTTTGCTCAGGCCGTCTTCACAGCGGAGATGTCGAGCTCGAGGGTGACCTTCTCCGAGACGAGGACACCGCCCGCCTCGAGCGGGGCGTTGAAGTTCACACCCCACTCCTTCCGGTTGATGACGGTGCTGCCCTCGAAGCCGATCCGGTCATTGCCGAAGGGGTCCTTGGCGGCACCGGTGTGCTCGAGCTCGATCGTGACCGGCTTGGTCACGCCCCGGATCGTGAGGTCCCCGCTGACGCCGAAGCGGCCGTCACCGAGCACGTCGACACGAGTCGAGGTGAAGGTGATCTCCGGGAAGCTCGGAGCGTCGAAGAAGTCGTTGGTACGCAGGTGCTCGTCCCGCTGGGCGACGCCGGTGTCGACGCTGTCGACCTTGATCACGACAGAGCCCCGCGACCTCGTCGGGTCGGCGGCATCGATCTCGAGGGTGCCGTCGAACTCCGAGAAGGAGCCGCGCACCTTGGTGACCATGGCGTGGCGGGCCACGAAGCCGAGCCGGGTGTGGGTGGGGTCGAGCTTGTAGGTGCCGCTCAGCTCGGTGCTGGAGCCGGTCATCGAAGCAGTCTCAGTCATCAGTCCTCCAAAGATGTTGATATGACAACAATACAGGATAGATGCTGACGTGTCAACATGCACCTTCCGGTACGCTGCGGGCGTGGTTCGCTGGCTGGACGAGGAAGAGGCGAGGGCGTGGCGGTCCTTCCTGCTCATGAAGCGCCTCCTCGAGCGCGGGGTGGACCGGCAGCTGATGGCCGAGTCGGGGCTGTCGGCGGCCGACTACGAGCTCCTCGTGCCCCTCTCGGAATCCCCGGGGCGCCGGCTGCGCCCTCGCGACCTCGGTCGGGCGGCCGACTGGGAGCGGAGCCGCCTCTCACACCAGCTGAAGCGGATGGAGGCCCGCGGCCTCATCGAGCGCCAGGAGTGCCCGACAGATGCCCGGGGGACGGTCATCGTGCTGACCGAGTCCGGCATGGCCGCCCTGGAAGAGGCCGCCCCGGCCCATGTCGCCTGGGTGCGGGATCACTTCGTCGACATCGTCGGGAGACAGGACCTCTCCCGCCTGGCCGACATCGCCGAGCGGGTGGCGGGGAGCCTCGCTCAGGAGCGCGAGGAGGTCTGCCCAGCCAGGGCGGCGTGCTTTCCAGAGGGCGAGAGCCCCCTCGAGACCGAGGCGGTCACGCCGGCCGACCGTTGACGCCGGCCAGCCCGCCTCCTGTCGCAGCCTCGCCCTCCTCGGCCTCGCCCGCCCCGGCGCCGGCCTCGCCCGCCCCGGCGGCCTCCTCGTCCTCTGAGAGGGGGGCGGCCCAGGGATCGCCCTCCTCGTCGCTCGCGGCCGGCCCTGGACGGTTCCTCCACAGCAGGTAACCGCCAAAGAGGATGCCGGCTCCGACGAAGACGAGCGAGATGGCCTCGACGGCCACGCCCCCTGAGCCGTGCGGCAGGAAGACGTACTCGTCGGTGAAGCGGGAGAGGCCGTAGAGCGAGACCGCAGCCGTGGCAACGAGGCCGATCGGGCCACCCCGACGGCGGACGAACTTCTCGACCTGCAAGACGATGACCCAGATGACGAAGCACTCGATCGCCTGCAAGATGGGCACCGGCACGCGCTTTCCGACCTCGCCGGCGTAGTACATGCCGTACCAGGCGTTGGTCCGCCTGCCGCCTCCGGCCACCATCAACTGCGGGCCGAGGAGGCGCCCGAGCGACCAGGCGAGCACGAGGACCACAGAGACGAGGTCGATGGCGACGGCGAGGCGGAGCTTCGGGCACCAGCGGCGGGCGAGGATGAGCCCGACGGGGACGCCGAGGGCGAGGCCGCCGAAGCTCGACAGACCGCCATGCCAGACGGCGAGGATCTGGGCCGGGCTGTGGGCGTAGTAGCTCCAGTTGGCGATGACGTGGACGATCCGGGCGCCGACGACGGCGGCCACGATTATCCAGATGAAGGCCCGGCCCAGCCAGAGATCCGAGTAGCCGTGGGCGCGGAGCCGACGGGCGAAGTAGCGATAGGCGAACCAGAAGGTGACCGCCAGGCCGATCCCGTAGGTGTGGATCTGCAGAGGCCCGATGTGGAAGACGACCGGGATGGGCTTCACTGCAGCCAGTATGGCGGAGTCGGCGGCCTGCCCGGCTCGCGCCCGCTCAGAGCCGCTCCACCACCATGGCCATCCCCTGGCCGCCGCCGACGCACATCGTCTCGAGCCCGAAGCGCTTGTTCTCGTGCTCGAGGCCGTTGAGCAGGGTCGTCATGATGCGGGCGCCCGTCATGCCGAAGGGGTGGCCGAGAGCGATGGCGCCACCGTGGACGTTCAGCTTCTCCCAGGGGATGTCGAGGTGGCGAGCCGACGGGATGACCTGGGCGGCGAAGGCCTCGTTGATCTCGACAAGGTCGATGCGGTCCATGCTGAGGTGGGCCCGCTCGAGTGCCTGGCGGCTCGCCTCGATCGGGCCGAGCCCCATGATCTCGGGGTTGAGGGCCGAGACGCCGGAAGAGACCACCCGGGCGATGGGCTCGATGCCGAGCTCGCTCGCCCTCGTCTCGCTCATGACGAGCACGGCTGCGGCCCCGTCGTTCAACGGACAGGCGTTCCCGGCCGTCACCTTGCCGTCGGGCCGGAAGGCGGGCTTCAGCTTGGCGAGGCCCTCCACGGTGGTGTCGGGGCGGGGGCCGTCGTCCCGGTCGACGACGGTGCCGTCGTAGCGGGTGACCGGGGTTATCTCCCGCTCGAAAAAGCCGTTCTCGACGTGGGCGACGGCGAGGTTCTGCGAGCGGCAGGCGAACTCGTCCATCTCCTCTCGGGTGACGTTCTCGTACTCGGCGACGTTCTCGGCGGTCTGACCCATGGCGACGTAGATGTCGGGCAGGCCGGCCGGCGGCTCCCAGGCGGGCTGGCCCCCCTCTGCCCGCTTGGCCGAGCGGGCCTCGGCCTCTGCGAAAAGGGCGTTGTGGGTGTCGGGCACCCCGTCGGAGTTCCCCTTCAAGAAGCGGCTCGTCGTCTCGACACCCGCTGCGATGAAGACGTCCCCCTCGCCTGCCTTGATGGCGTGCGCCGCCATGCGGATCGTCTGGAGCGAGGAGGAGCAGTAGCGGTTGACCGTGACGCCGGGGGCGCCGTCGAGGCCGGCCAGGACGGCGACGACCCGGGCGATGTTGAAGCCGGCCTCGCCGGCGGGCTGGCCACAGCCCATGATGAGGTCCTCGACCTCCGACGGGTCGAGCGCCGGCACCTTGGCCATGAGGGCGGTGACTATCTGGGCGGCGAGGTCGTCGGGCCGCATGTCGACGAGCGACCCCTTGAAGGCCCTTCCGATCGGGCTGCGGGCGGTGGCAACGATGACGGCTTCTGGCATGGCGCGATCTTAAGAAGACCCCGCCCCCGGCCACCACTTGGCGGACGCGGGAAGGCCCCGGGTAGCCGGCCGGCAAATGCCTCCGTACTCCCCGGGGCCTCAACCCTGGTAACTCGAGCCCCCCAACGCTCCCCGGCGCCTTGCGGCCACCGAGTCGCCCGACTCTGCTCCCCGGCGCCTTGCGGCCCGGCTTCGCTTCGTCCCGGATCCGGCCCTGGGGGGACCGGCCCGGCGTGGAGCCTTCCTTACCTCCGCGGCAGGATCGGTGCTGGCGCTCCGGTCCGGCGATCACCTTGCGGCTCTCGCCCTCCCTCGGCGCTGCCCCGGTCTCCCGGCTCGCCTTGCGGCTCCCCGTTTTTCCGGCGCTGCCCCGGTCTCCCGGCTCGCCTTGCGGCTCCCCGTTCCTCCGGCGCTGCTCCCGTTCTCCCGGTTCGCCTTGCGGCTCCCCGTTCTCCCGGTCGCTGCTCCCGTTCTCCCGGTTCGCCTTGCGGCTCCCCGTTCTCCCGGTCGCTGCTCCGCCCTCTTCCGGTTCGCCTTGCGGCTCTCCTTCTTCGAGCGGCGCTCAGCACCACCTGCCTTGGTGGGAGCATCCTGCAACGGCGAGGGCCGGCAGGCAAGGGGTATGGGAGAAATACCCCGCTTATCTACAGGAAGGTGACACTTTCCCCGAGTAGTCCCCAGCTCTTTCCACAGCGCTGGCTGCAAGCGGGCCGCCAGCTGGGCGCTCAGGGTCCGAAGGCAGGGCCGTCCAGCCGCTCCCGAGTGGTGAATTCGGCCACCTGCCTGCGCCGGAGGCGTGTCGGCTGGTGGACCGGCACCCCGAGGGCGACAAGGCCGGCGAGGGCGAGAGAGGGGCTGGCGCCAAGGAGCTCTCTCATCTTGTCCTCCTGGCGGCAGATGACCGTCGTCATGACCCCGCCGAGACCCTCGTTCCTGGCGGCGAGGAGGATGTTGTGGGTGAAGGGGTAGATCGAGCCGCCGCCGACGATGCTCTGGCGCCGGAGGCCGTTGTCGAGGACGGCGAGCGAGGGCAGGTGGGCGAAGACGACGAGCATGACCGGCACGCTCGCCAGGTTGTCGGCGAAGTCGTTCGGCGCCGGGGTCGCCCGGGCCGCCTCGAGGTCGACGGCAGGGCCCTCCCAGCGGCCCGTCTCGTCGGGGGCGAAGGGGACGAGCCCCGCCGCCAGGTGGGCGGTGTACTCCCGCCAGGAGAGCTGGTAGCAGCGGGCGATCTCGGCCCGCAGCCCGGGCTCGGTGACGACCACCACCCGCCAGGGCTGGCGGTTGCCGCCGCTCGGGGCGAAGCGGGCCGCCTCGAGCACCCGGGCGAGACGGTCGTCTCCGACGGGCTCGTCGGTGAAGGCCCGGATGGCGGCCGTCGTCCGCATGACCTCTCTCAGCTCCACGGCTCCTCCCTTCTCTGACTGCCACGGTAGGCGAGGGGCGTCCCCCTCCGGCGCAGGTGAATCGCTCGGTGGTAGCGTCCCGCGCTCGGAGCAAAGGAGAGTCCGACGAGCGAGATCGGCAGCGGTGAGTGGGACGGTAGGGGTCTTCCTCCGGCGGCCGCCGCCCGCATAGCCCGGGGCGAGAGCCCTGCCCCGGCCAGCCTCCTCTCGGTGGCGGGCCAGGCCGGCCTCGATGGCTGCGGCTTCGAGGTCGTCGGCGAGGTGATGGGCTGTGTCGTCCAGCACATCGGCTGGGCCGGCTACGGCGGCTGCGGCTACTACCCGATGACCGGGCTCGGCGGCACCTTCATGCAGCCGGGCCGGATGCCGACGGCTGTCAGCGCCGGCTCTGCCTTCGCCGGCTTCGGCCCCTATGTCGAGGCCCTCTATGCCGGCTACGACACCGCCCTCGTGCGGATGCTGACCGAGTGCCAGGGCCTCGGCGGGGACGGGGTGGTCGGCGTCCGCTTCACCGTGAGCTCCCTCGGCGAGGACAACAGGGAGTTCCTCTGCCTCGGCACGGCTGTGCGAGCCAAGTCGTCGGCCCGCCCGAAGAACCTCTTTTCCACCGACCTGCCCGGCCAGGACCTCGCCAAGTTGCTGCACGGCGGCTGGGTGCCGGCCGGCTACGTAGTCGGCATCGCCCTCGCCATCCGCCACGACGACTGGGCGACCCGCCAGCAGGCCTCCCTCATGGGGGGAAACGCCGAGGTCTCGGGCTACAGCGACCTCGTCAACCACGTGCGGGCCGACGCCCGGCGGCAGTTCGCCACCCGTCTCGCCGGCTACGGGGCCGAGGGCTCGATCTCCTCGGACATGACCCTTTCGATCTGGGAGCAGGAGGCCGGCGAGAACCACCGCGACCACGTCGCCCTCGCCACCATGACCGGCACGGCCGTCGCCCGCTTCCACACGTCGGCGTACGCCCCGACCGACAGCCTGAAGATCCTGCCGCTCGGCGGCCCTAGGAGGAGAAGATGACAGAGATCACCGAAGGGCCCGCCGGCGAGGCGGCGATCCCCGAAGACGCCATGCGGCGCCTGGCCGAGATGCGGCCGGGCCAGCCGGGGGCGCTTTTCACCTCCGACCTGAGCGTCAACGAGTTCCTCCTCGTGCGGGAGGCCGGCTTCCGGCCCCTCGGGCTGGTGCTCGGCTCGTCGATCTACCACGTCGGCATCCAGGTGGGCCGCTGGAGCCAGAACATGGAGCTGACGACGCTCTCCCAGGCGATGTACCACGCCCGCGAGCTCGCCATGACGCGGATGGAGGCCGAGGCCGACGCCCTCGGCGCCGACGGCATCGTCGGGGTCCGCCTCGAGGTCGAGTTCAAGGAGTTCGGCAACGACATCGCCGAGTTCATCGCCGTCGGGACGGCCGTGAAGGCAGACGAGGCGGGCCAGTGGCGCAACAACCGCCAGCAGCCCTTCACCTCCGATCTGAGCGGGCAGGACTTCTGGACCCTCATCCAGGCCGGCTACGCCCCGCTCGGCATGGTGATGGGCAGCTGCGTCTACCACGTCGCCCACCAGGGAGCTCTGCGGGCGATGGGCAACGTCGGCCGCAACGTCGAGCTGCCCAAGTACACCGAGGCCCTCTATGACGCCCGCGAGCTGGCCATGAGCCGGATGCAGGCCGAGGCCGAGCAGCTGGCGGCCGAGGGCATCGTCGGCGTGCAGCTGCTCTCGCTCGGGCACCGCTGGGGTGGCCACACCACCGAGTTCTTCGCCATCGGTACGGCCGTCCGCCCCCTGCGGGCCGACCACACGATCGCCAAGCCGCAGCTGGTCCTGCCCCTCACCGACTCCTGATGAGCGACGCGGGGCCAGAAGGCGAGCTCGTCGAGAGCGTGGCGGCGGCCCTGCGGGCCGACACGGCCGACCTCGACGCCTACCACCGGGTGCTCGTCTCGAGCATCGAGGGGCTGCTGCCGCCGACAATGGTCGAGGTGGACTACGAGCGCTCCCTCGGCGACCGGCTGGCCGGCCGGGCGGGGCGGGCGACGAGCATCCGGCTCCACCTCGGCGAGTCGACCCTCGAGCTCACCTCCCGCCACGGCAACCTCGTGGCCACGGTGGCAAAGCAGGTGCGGGGCGTCACCATCTCCCGCCAGGAGGTGCCGGTGGCCGAGTGGGTGCGCCAGCTGGCCGGCTACCTCGCCCAGGCGGCCGGCGAGAGCGCCGAGGCGAGAGCGGCCCTCGCCCGCCTGCTCGGCACGACATGAGCCCCGACTACCCGGCCGGGGCGGGCAACCGTCCCTCCCGCCACCCCGAGCGGGCGGCCTACGACGCCGCCACCGTCCACGGGATCCTCGACGAGGGCCTCGTCGCCCACACCGCATTCGTGGCCGACGGTCGAGCCCATCTCCTCCCCCTGCTCTACCTGCGACGGGGGGCCCAGCTCTACCTGCACGGCTCGACCGGCGGCCACCTGTTCCGGATGGCGGCGCGGGCCGGCTCTGTCCCGGTCTGTGTCGAGGTGACCCTCTTCGACGAGCTCGTCCTCGCCCGCTCCTACTTCGACCACTCGGTCAACTACCGCTCCGTCGTGGTCTCCGGCGACGCCTCCTTGCTGCGGGACGAGGCCGTGAAGGGCGAGGTGATGCACGACCTCGTCGAGCACCTCGTCCCCGGGCGCAGCCGCCATGCCAGGCCGCCGACAGATGAGGAGCTCCGCCAGACGGCGGTGCTCGTGCTCGCCCTCGAGGAGGTGAGCGCCAAGGTGCGCCGGGGCGACCCCGTCGACGAGCCGGAGGACCTCGACCGGCCCTGCTGGGCCGGCGTCGTGCCCCTCGAGACCACCTGGGGAAGGCCGCGGCCGGCAGCGAACTGCCCGCCGGACATCGAGCTCCCCGACTACCTGCAGCCCCTCACCGGGCCGGGCAGGTCGTCCTGACCGCCGCCGACTCGCCGGCGGCTGGGAGGTCGCCCGCGAGGTATGTGGTCCTCGGCGCCGGGGCCATCGGCGGGAGCATCGGAGGAAAGCTGGCGGCGGCCGGCCAGGAGGTCGCCCTCATCGCCCGGGGACCCCACCTCGAGGCACTGCGGCGGGACGGCCTCGAGCTGCGCGACCCCGATCAGGTGGCTCGCCACCACCTGCCGGCGCACGGCTCGCCGGCCGAGGCCGGCCTCGTCGCCGGCGACGTCGTGCTGCTGGCGACGAAGAGCCAGCAGACCCAGGCAGTCCTCGAGGCCCTCGCCCGCGCCCTCGGGCCCCGGCGCGACGAGGTGGTCGTCGTCTGCGCCCAGAACGGCGTCGAGAACGAGCGGATGGCGCTGCGGCTTTTCGAGCGGGTCTATGGCATGCGGGTCGTCGTCGCCGCCACCCACCTCGAGCCGGGTGTCGTCGAGCTGGCGACGGCCCCGGTCTTCGGCCTCCTCGACATCGGCCGCTTCCCGGCCGGCAGCGACGAGACGGCCGAGGCGGTGGCGGCCGACCTCGTCGGGGCCGGCTTCGACGCCGTCGCCACCGACGATGTCATGTCGTTCAAGTACCTAAAGCTCCTCGGGAACCTCGGCAACGCCATCGAGGCAGCCTGCGGGCCGGGCATCGACGACGGCCCGGCGAAAGAGCTGCTCGAGCTGGCGAGAGCCGAAGCGCTCGAGGTCTACGCCGCCGCCGGCATAAAGACGGCCGACGAGGAGGTCGAAAGGGCCCGCCGGGCCCGCCGCGGGCCGCTCAGGATGGCGGCCGGGCGGGAGCGGACGGGCGGCTCGAGCTGGCAGAGCCTCGCCCGCGGGACCGGAGACATCGAGGCCGACTACCTGAACGGCGAGATCGTCCTGCTCGGGCGGCTCCACTCGCTCCCGACGCCAGCCAACGCCCTTCTGCGCCAGGTGGCCGACGAGCTGGCCGCCGGCAGGCGGCCACCCGGAACGATCGCCCCTGCCGAGCTGCTCGCCCGGCTAGAGGGGGGCGCCTAGCTCGCCCGCCAGCGCCGGGCGGGCCGAGTGGGGCTCGACGCGCCCGAGGTGGACGGCGCGCGCCGAGACCCAGCGGGCTGCCTCGCGCAGCGCCGCCGCGACCGCCCTGGCCGCCTTCTTCTCATCGACGCCGGCCTCGAGGCGGACGCTGCGGGCGAGAAGGGCCCCGTCCTGGCGCCCCGGGTCGACCCGGGCGACGAGCTGGTCGCCTGCCAGCACCGGCATCGAGTAGTAGCCATCCACCCGCTTGGGGCGGGGGACGTAGGCCTCGAGGCGGTGGTGGAAGCCGAAGACCCGCTCGAGGCGGCGCCGGTCACAGACGAGGGAGTCGAAGGGCGAGAGGAGGCGGGGCCTCGCCTGGGCCCGGCCGCTCACCGCCGGGAGATCGAGCGCTCCCGCCGCCACGTAGGCCCGCTGGGCCCAGCCCTCGACCACCACCTCCTCGGCACCGAGGGCCCGAAGCGCCCGGGCGGCCTCCGCCTGCTTCACGCCGATGTAGCTCGCCACGTCGGCCGGCGTGGCCACGCCGAGGGCCCCGAGGGCACGGCCGGCCAGGTGGGCGATGGAAGCCTCGTCGTCTCCCGCCGCTTCGAGCAGGTGGGCCGGCAGGGCCCGGGCGGGCAGGTCGTAGACCCGCTGGAAGCCGCGGCGGCTCGTGCAGACCACCTCACCGATGTCGAGGAGCCACTCGGCCGCGATCTTCACCTCCGACCAGTCCCACCAGGGACCGCCCTTCTTCGCACCGCCCAGCTCCTTGGCGGTGAGCGGCCCCCGCTCGGCCAGCTCGCAAAGGACGGCGGCGCAGGCCTTCTCGAGGTCCGCCGCCTGGTGCCAGCGGTAGCCCCGCGCCCGCATCGCCTTGCGCTTGAACTCGAAATGGGGCCACTCCTCGAGCGGGAGGATGCAGGCGGCGTGGTACCAGTACTCGAAGGCGGAAAAGGGGGGACCGCCCCAGTAGGCGACCTCGAGCCGCCGGCGGTCCACCGGGCCGAGGCGGGCGAGGGCGACGAGCTCGTGGGCCCTCGCCAGCACCGAGATGGTGTCGAGCTGGACTCCCCGCGTGAGGGCGAGGACGCTCGCCGGCCCGCCGGCCGGCCGCCGGCCGAGGAGGCCCTGGCTCGCCAGCTGGGCCCGCCGCGCCTGGCGGGCAGAGACGGTCTCCCTGCGCATCGCCAGAGCCTCTCACCGTTGTCGAGCCCGCCGAGACCCCCCTCGCCCGGGAGTTAGGCTCTGGCAGTGGCGGGGAGGCTTTTCGTCGCGTTCTCGGCGGGCCTGCTCGCCATGGCGCTGCCGGAGATGGCTGCTGCCGCCTCGGCGCCGGTCACCCCGGCGGCCGCCCCGCTCGCCACCAGCGTGGTGGCGCCCGTCCCGGCGCTCCCGCTCGGCGCCCGCTCCCTCGGGACCCTGCCGCCTGCCACACCTCTCAGTGCCGATGTCGTCCTCAAGCCGCGCGACGGCGCCGCCCTCGCCCAGCTGGCCTACGCCGTCTCGAGCGCCGGACCGGAGCGGGGTCACTACCTCACGCCGGCCGAGCTCACCTCGCGCTTTTCTCCTTCGGCCGGCGCCGTGGCGGCCGTCGCCGCCAGCTTCATATCGGTCGGGTTGTCGGCCCGCCTCGTCGGCGACGGCTTCACCTTGAAGGTGAGCGGGAGGGCGGGGGCGCTCGAGAGGGCCTTCCAGACGCCGCTCGTCAACTACCGGCTGCTGGGGGGCCGGGTGGCCTTCGCCAACGCCCGCCCAGCCCGGCTGCCGGCCGCCGCCGCCGGCCACGTCGAGAGCGTGATCGGCCTCTCGGACCTCGCCAGCTACCGCCCGCTCGACCTGCGCCGGGCCGCCTCCTCCAGGCGTGGGCCCGGCCGGCGCCGCCCCGGGCTG
>JAJYQK010000154.1 GCA_021794645.1 Actinomycetes bacterium | reverse complement strand
TCGACGAGATCGTCTGTCGCATCCTCGAGCTCGACGGTCCCGAGCACGAGATCGACCTGAGGGGCTGGGAGTCGGTCGTCGCCCGTGTGGAGGCCGCCCGCGACGTGGTGCGCATCGGCCTCATCGGCAAGTACGTCAACCTGCCCGACGCCTACCTCTCGGTCGTCGAGGCTCTGCGCCATGCCGGTTTCGGCCTCGGGGCGAAGGTTGAGATCGAGTGGGTGCAGGCCGAAGAGGTGACCGGCATGCTGGCCGGCGCCCGCATCGATGGACTCGACGGCATCGTCATCCCGGGCGGTTTCGGGGAGCGAGGTGTCGAGGGCAAGATCACCGCCGCTGGCTACGCCCGTGAGCACGATATCCCCTGCCTCGGGCTCTGCCTGGGGTTGCACACGATGGTGGTCGACTTCGCCCGCAATGTCGTGGGACTCGCGCGGGCCAACTCGAGCGAGGTGGACCCGACGACGCCTTATCCGGTCATCGACCTGATGGACGACCAGACCGGGGTCGTGGAAAAGGGCGGCACGATGCGCCTCGGCGCCTACGTGGCCCGCCTCGTGCCCGGCTCACAGGTGGCCGGGCTCTATGGGGAGGAGACGGTCTCCGAGCGCCACCGGCACCGCTACGAGGTCAACCCCCGCTACAGGAGCCGGCTGGAAGAGGGCGGCCTCGTCTGCTCGGGAGTCGAGTCGAAGGACAACCGCCTCGTCGAGTTCATCGAGCTGCCGAGCCACCCTTACTGGGTTGCCACCCAGGCCCACCCGGAGTTCAAGAGTCGCCCGGACCGGCCCCACCCGCTCTTCAGGGGGCTCGTCGGAGCCGCCTTGGAGCGGGCCGAGTCGAGGGCACCCCGCCTGCTCGATCTCGATGCCGTCGGCTGAGGAGGGCCAGGAGGGCTTCCGGCGGATCGGCGAGAGGCCCCGCTTCGACGGAGGCTTTTTCAAGCTCGTCACCGGGACATTCGTCGGACCGAGCGGCTTCACCTTCGAGCGGACCATCATCCGTCACCCCGGCGCCGTCTGTGCCGTCCCCCTCGAGGCCGACGGCCGCCACGTCCTCATGGTGCGCCAGTACCGGGCGGCGGTCGAGGAGCCGATCCTCGAGCTGCCAGCCGGAAAGCGTGACGTCGAGGGGGAGGACCCGAAGGTCTGCATCGCCCGGGAACTGGTGGAGGAGATCGGGCGAGCCGCCGGGCGGATCACCCAGATCGCCCGCTTCGTCAACTCTCCGGGCATCTCCGACGAGGAGACGCTCTGCTACCTGGCTGAAGAGCTCGTCGAGTGCGAGCGGGACGCCCACGGCGTCGAAGAGGAGCACATGACCATCGAGCGGATCGCTCTCGAGGACATCGAGGAGCTCATCGCAGCGGGTGAGCTGATCGACGCAAAGTCGATCATCGCTCTTTACGCCGCCCGCTCCACCCTGGCCGGCCGGCGTCCCTCCCCCTCCCGCTAGGGCGGTGGCTCGCCCGCTCAGCCGCGACGGCGAGGAGTACCTCAGCTACCTGGCGGTGGAAAAGGGGCGTTCGGAGGCCTCCCTCAGGTCGTATCGGAGCGACCTCGCCAGCTACGAGGAGTTCCTCGACGGCCGCCACATGGCGCTTTTCGACGTCACGCCGAGCGTGGTCGAGGACTACATGGCCTTCCTCGCCGCCAGCGGCCGGAAGGCGACATCGAACGCCCGCGCCCTCGCGGCCATCCGGGGGCTGCACCGCTTCTGCGAGGACGAGAGGGGGGGCCAGCCGGACCCGACGGCTCGTCTCATGGGGCCGAAGAGGCCCTCGCCGCTCCCGAAGGCGCTGACAGAAGAACAGGTTGCCGCCCTGCTGGCTGCCGTGCGGGGGGAGGAGCCGGTGGCGCTGCGGGACCGCGCCGTGCTCGAGCTCATGTACGCGAGCGGGGTCCGGATCTCCGAGCTCTGCGGTCTCGACCTGCTCGACGTGGACCTCGACAACCGCTTGGCCCGCGTCTTCGGCAAGGGCGCCAAGGAGCGTCTCGTGCCCTACGGCCGCCCGGCCGCCGAGGCGCTCGCCCGCTGGCTGGCCGCCGGCCGGCCGGCCCTCTCGCCCGAGCGCTGGCAACGGCGGGGCGATGCCGAGGCCCTCTTCATCTCCTCGCGGGGGAGACGGCTGAGTCGCCAGGCAGCTTGGGTGATCGTGCGCCAGGCCGCCGAGCGGGCCGGGCTGGCCGACGTCGTGACCCCCCATGTGCTCAGGCACTCGTGCGCCACCCACCTGCTCGAGCACGGCGCCGACATCAGGGTCGTGCAAGAGCTGCTCGGTCATGCCGCCATCACGACGACCCAGCTCTACACAAAGGTCTCGGGCGACCTCTTGCGCTCCGTCTTCGAGTCGGCCCATCCCCGGGCCCGCCGAGATGGGCCGGTGACGTCATCGGGTGGGGCGAGGGGCAACTAGTCTCGTGACGTGGCAGACGAACCAGCCGTTGACTACCGCGCCCTCCTCGAGGCGGAACGGTCGTCCCTCCGCGCCCAGCTGGCGGAGCTCGGCTACGGCGAGGCGGGGGGTCTCGAGTACGACTCGAACTTCGCCGACACCTCCCAGGTGACTGCCGAACGGGGCGAGGCAGAGGCGCTCGCCTCCCAGCTGAGAGAGGCGCTCGAGGATGTCGAGAAGGCGATCGGCAAGCTCGACAAGGGCACCTACGGCACCTGCGAGCGCTGCGGTCAGCACATAGCTCCCGCCCGTCTCGAGGCCAAGCCGGCGTCCGCCTACTGCATCGAGTGCGCCTCGCTCGTAAAGCGCTGACCCAGACCGTCCCGAGGAGATAGTCGTGCGCGCACCCTGGGGCGGCGGGGCTCGCCGGAAACCTCAGCCGGCGAGCGTGGCGATCGCAGTCCTCGTGGCCGCCATCGTCGTCGTGGCCGTCACAAAGGGCGTGGAGAGCGGCAAGATCAGCCTCGGCCTCGTCATCCTCTTCGCCGTCGCCATCCCATCGATCATCTTCCACGAGGTGAGCCACGGCATCGTCGCCTACTGGTGCGGCGACGACACGGCCAAGAGGGCCGGCCGCCTCACGGCCAACCCCCTCCGCCACATCGACCCGATCGGCACGATCATCGTGCCGATCGTGCTCGTGCTCCTGCACGCCCCGGTCTTCGGGTGGGCCAAGCCGGTGCCGGTCGCCTTGAACAGGCTGCGCCACCCTCGCAACCAGGCCGTCCTGACGGGCCTGGCGGGACCGGCCGCCAACGCCCTCGTCGCCGCCCTCGCCGGGGTGGCGCTCCACTTCGTGATGGCGAGTCAGCTCTCGGAGCGCTACGTGATCGCCAATTCGGTGGCCAACCTCAACACGACCTACTTCGGCGGCCACGGCACCATCTTCTGGCTCGGCACCGTGCTCGGCTTTCTCGGCCTCGTGAACATCTTCATCGGGGCCTTCAACCTGATCCCGATCCCGCCCCTCGACGGCTCGGCCCTCCTCGAGCGCTTCATCCCGATCCAGGCCCTGCCCACTTACTACAGGCTGCGGATCGGCTTTCTCATCCTCGTCTTCCTCTTCGTCTTTTTCGACCAGGGGCTCTTGGGGACCATCTACTACCACCTGACCGCCTGGTACATGGGGCTCGTCACCCCGGGAGGGTTCTGAGTCAGGCGCGGGGGAGCAGGCCCACCGCGTCCTTTGCCCTCGCCAGGGTCTTGGCGGCGACGGCCGCCGCCTTCTCCGCCCCCTGCTCGAGCAGGGCCGAGAGCTCGGCCGGGTCGGCCATCAGCTGGCCGTAGCGCTCACGCACAGGTGCCAGGGCGGCCACGAGGGCGTCGGCCAGGTCGGCCTTGAGCGGGCCGTACTGGCTGTAAGAGGAGGTGATCTCCTCGATCGAGCGGCCCGAGACGGAGGCCAGCAGCTCGATCAGGTTCGAGAGCCCGGGCTTGGCCGAGGGGTCGTAGCGGAGGCTGCCGTCGGTGTCGGTGACGGCCCGGCGGACCTTCTGGCTGATCGCCTCGGGCGGGTCCACGAGGTCGATCGTGCCCTGGGGGGAGCTCTCGGACTTCGACATCTTGTTGCGCGGCTGCTGCAGGTCCATCACCCGGGCGGCGTGGGCGGGCAGGACGGCCTCGGGCACCACGAAGGTCTCCCCATAGCGGCCGTTGAACCTGATGGCGGCGTCCCGGGTCAGCTCGATGTGCTGGCGCTGGTCGTCACCGACCGGCACCCGGTCGGTGTCGTACAAGAGGATGTCGGCCGCCATGAGGGCCGGGTAGGTGAAGAGGCTGGCTCGCACCGAAGCCTTGCCGGCCGACTTCTCCTTGAACTGGGTCATGCGGGAGAGCTCGCCGAAGGCGATGGTCGACTCCATCAGCCAGGCGAGCTCGGCGTGCTCGTGGACGTGGCTCTGGACGAAAAGTGTCGAGCGGCCCGGGTCGACGCCGACCGCGAGGAAGCCGGCTGCCGTCTCGATCGTCTTGCGCCGCAGCTCGGCCGGGTCCTGCTCCACGGTGAGGCTGTGGAGGTCTACCACGCAGTAGAAGCAGTCGAACTCCTCTTGCATCGCGACCCACTGACGGAACGCCCCGAGGTAGTTGCCGAGGTGCAAGGTGCCAGACGGCTGGACTCCTGAGAAGACGCGGGCCATCAAGAGATGATACGTGGGCAGCTGCGGCGGCCCGGGAGGAAGGCAGCCCTTGCCCATCCCCCTCTCGGGAGAGGGCCGCCGGTATCGTTGCCGGGGTGTCCTACGAGGTGCGCACCGATGTCTTCGAGGGCCCTTTCGACCTCCTGCTGCGCCTCATCACCGAGCAGCAGGTCGATCTCTACGAGGTGCGCCTCTCCGACATAGTCGATGCCTACCTGGCCGAGCTGGCGGCTCTCGAGCGCCTCGATCTCGAGGTGGCGACGGAGTTCCTTCTCATCGCCGCCATCCTCGTCGAGCTCAAGTCCCGCCGCCTGCTGCCCGAGCGCTCCGGCGAGGTCTCAGAAGAGGACCTGGCCCTCCTCGAGGAGCGGGACTACCTCCTCGCCCGGCTGGTCGAGTGCACGACCTTTGCTGCGGCTGGGCAGCGGATCGCCGAGCTCGAGCGGGCCGCCTCCCGCTCCTTCGCCCGTTTGGCCGGCCCTGACGAGCGCTTCGGCGGCCTCGCCCCGGACCTGCTCGCCGGCATCACACCCGGGCGGCTGGCCGAGGCGGCGGCTCGGGCCCTCGCCGGACGCCCGAAGCCGGAGGTGCACGTCGACCACGTCCTCGTCGACGAGGTCACCGTCGCCGAGGTCGTCGAGCAACTGGCCCACTACCTGCCCGGCCGCCCCCCTTGCACCTTCCGGGAGCTGACGGCCGGGGCAAAGAGCCGCATCGAGGTCGTCGTCCACTTCCTCTCCCTCCTCGAGCTCTACAAGCAGGCGCTCGTCGAGCTCGACCAGGCAGGCGTCTTCGGCGAGCTCGTGGTCACCTGGACCGGCGGCTCGGCCGATGAGGTCGACCGAGACGAGGTGCTCGACTTCTCCCCCGAGACGGCCCGGCGGCTCCGCCTAAGCCTCGTGGAGGCGGAGTACAGGGGATGAACGAGGGCACAGGACCGATAGAGGCCGTCCTCACCGTCGCCACCGAGCCGGTGCCGCCCGGCCTGCTGGCCGAGCTGCTCGAGCTGTCGGTCGAGGCGGTCGAGGAGCTCTGTGTCGAACTGGCCGCCCGCTACGAGGAGGAGGGAAGAGGCTTTCGCCTCGTGCGGGTGGCGGGTGGCTACCGCCTGCAGAGCGCCGAGGAGTACGCCGGCTACGTCGAGCGGTTCGTCCTCGACGGCGTCCCGCAGAAGCTCTCGGGGGCGGCCCTCGAGACCTTGGCCGTTGTGGCCTACAAACAACCCGTCTCCCGCGGCCAGATTGCCGCCATCCGGGGCGTCAACGCCGATGGGGTCCTCCGCCTGCTCGTCGCCCGGGGATATGTCGAGGAGGTGGGACGCGACCCTGGGCCGGGCCAGCCCGTCTTGTTCGGGACCACCCGTCTCTTCTTGGAGAAGCTCGGCCTCGACTCACTCGAGGAGCTGCCCCGCCTCGTCGAGTTCGTGCCGCCGGCGAGCACCGTCGAGATGCTCGAGAGCGCCCTTCGGCCGGACCCGGGGAGATGACCGGCCGGTCGGCCGGAGAAGAGGCCGACGGCGAGAGGCTGCAGAAGGTGCTCGCCCGGGTGGGCTTCGGCAGCCGGCGGGCCTGCGAGGAGCTCATCGCCGACGGTCGGGTGACGGTGAACGGCGAGGTGGCCCAGCTCGGGCGGCGGGTCGACATCGCCCACGACCGGGTCGAGGTGGACGGCGTGCCGGTTGGTGTCCTCCCCGGGCTCGTCTACTACCTGTTGAACAAGCCGGCCGGTGTCGTGACGACGGCCTCGGACCCAGAGGGCCGCCCGACCGTGGTCGAGCTCGTGCCGGCTGCCCCCCGGGTCTTCCCCGTCGGCCGGCTCGACGTCGCCACCGAGGGCCTCATCGTGCTCACCAACGACGGCGAGCTCGCCCAGGCCGTCGCCCACCCCAGCCACGGCGTGGAGAAGGAGTACCTGGCGGAGCTGCGGGGCAGGCCCTCACCAGCCGCCATCAGGGCCCTGCGGGAGGGGGTGGTGCTGGAGGACGGCGTGACGAGCCCGGCCAAGGTCTCGACTGTCTCGCCCGGGGTGATCCGCATCACCATCCACGAGGGCCGCAACCGCCAGGTGCGGCGGATGTGCGAGGCGGTCGGCCACCCGGTCCTCCGCCTCGTGCGGACCCGCATCGGCCCTCTCGCCGACCGCTCGCTCCGCCCGGGCTCCTGGCGCCCGCTCGCCCCGGCCGAGGTGTTGGGCCTGGCGCGGGCCGCCCAGGGGCGCGCTCCGGCGGCCAAGGGGGAGCGGCCCGCCCAGTAGGCTCCGCCAGATGCCGGCCAGGCTGCGGGCCCTGCGGGGGGCGACGACAGTTGACCGCGACAGCGCCGACCATGTCGCCGAGCGGGTGGTCGCCCTGGTCGAGGAGATGCTCGGGCGCAACTCCATCGCCCACGACGAGCTCGTCTCGATCCTCTTCACGGCCACCGACGACATCCACTCGGTCTTCCCCGCCACCGCCGCCCGCACGATCGGCCTGGGCGACGTCCCGCTCATCTGTGCCCGGGAGCTCGACATCGCCGGAGCGACGCCCCGCTGCATCCGGGTGATGATGCACCTTTACACCGAGGCCGAGCCTGCCTCGTTGCACCACGTCTACCTCGAGGGCGCCCGCGGCCTTCGCGACGACCTCCCCGAGTGAGAGTCCACCTCGTCGGCCTCGGGCTGATCGGCTGCTCGATCGGAGCCGGCCTCGGGCAAGCCGGTCACGAGGTGAGCGGCGAGGACCTCGATCCTGCCCGGTCCGCCCGGGCGAGAGAGGTCGGCGCCATCGGGGAGGTCGGCGGCGGCGAGGGAGCCGAGCTGGCCTTCGTCGCCACCCCGGCGGCTGCCGTGGTGCCGGCGGTGCGCCGGCTGCTCGGGCCACCCTACCGATCGGACCTAGTGGTGAGCGACGTCGCCGGCGTGAAGGCCCAGATCGCCGCGGCCCTCTCCCACCCACGCTTCGTCCCTGGCCATCCGATGGCAGGCTCGGAGCAGGAGGGGCCGGACGGGGCCAGCGCCGAGCTCTTCCTCGGTGCCAGCTGGGTGCTCGCCCCCGGGCCGAAGACGAGCGAGGGAGCTTTCGCCGTCGTGCAGCGGGCCGTCTCGGACCTCGGCGCCGATGTCGTCGTGCTGCCGCCCGAGCGCCACGACGAACTGGTGGCAGTCGTGTCGCACGTCCCCCATCTGACAGCGGCCACCTTGATGTCGCTGGCGGCGTCCTCCGCCGTCGATCGGGAGGCGCTCTTGCGGCTGGCCGCCGGCGGCTTTCGCGACATGACCCGCATCGCGGCCGGCTCCCCGGCCATCTGGCCCGACATCTGCGCCGAGAACCAGCTGGCGATCCTCGGGGGGATCGACCGGCTGCAGGCGGCCCTCGCCCGGGTGCGCGCCATCGTGGCCGAGGGCGACAGGGCGGCCCTTACCGAGATGCTCGAGTCGGCCCGGGCCGCCCGGCGTAATCTGCCCGCTCGTGGAAGTCCTCCTGCCAAGAGCCGCGAGCTCAGGGTCATCGTCCCGGACCGCCCCGGCGTGCTGGCCGAGGTGACAGCGGTGGCGGCCCGCCTCGGGGCGAACATCTACGACATCGAGATCGCCCACTCTGCCGAGGGCCCGCGCGGGGTCCTCGTCCTCTCTCTCGCGCCCTCGGCCGCTGCCCAGCTGTCCGGGGCGCTGCAGCAGGCGGGTTTCCAGACGGGGCTGGCACCGTGAGCCCCCTCATCGCCATCGACGGGCCGGCCGGCTCGGGCAAGTCGACCATCGCCCGCGCCATCGCGGCCCGCCTCGGCCTCTCCCACCTCGACACCGGCGCCATGTACCGGTCGGTCACCCTGCTCGTGCTCGAGGCGGGCGCCGACCCGGCAGACGCCGATACGGCCGCCCGGCTGGCCAAGCAGATGGAGCTCAGCTGCAACGAGAGGGTCGTCTTGAACGGGCGGGACGTCACAGCCGAGATTCGGACACCGGTGGTCGACGCCGCCGTCTCTACCGTCGCCGCCCATCCGGGCGTGCGGGCCGAGCTGGTCGCCCGGCAGCGGGCCTGGGGGGCGAGCAAGGGCGGGGGAGTGGTCGAGGGGCGGGACATCGGCACGGTGGTCTTCCCAAAGGCCGATCTCAAGATCTACCTGACAGCTGACCCGCAGGAACGGGCCCGGCGCCGCCTGGCCCAGCTGGGCGCCAGTCAAGCTGCCGGGGGGGATGGCGAGCTGGCAGCCCAGCTCTCGCGGCGCGATGCCTTCGACTCGACCCGGGCGGCCTCGCCCCTTGCCGTGGCGCCCGACGCCGTGGTCTTGGACTCGACCCACCGCTCGGTCGAAGATGTGGTGAAGGAGGTGCTCTCCCGCCTGTGAGCCTCGAGCCCGCAATGCCCGAGAAGAAGCTGCCTTCCGTCCGACCGCCCGCCGTGGTCCGCCCGCCCTCCCCAGGGGAGCTGCGGTTCTACCGCGCCTGTCGTGCAATCGTCGTCGGCGTCTCGACCCTGCTCTTCCCGGGCCGGGTGGTGGGTGCCGAGAACCTGCCCGAGACCGGCCCTTACATCCTCGCCCCGGTCCACCGCTCCTATCTCGACTGGATGCTCGTCGCCCGAGTGACGAAAAGGCGGCTCCGCTACATGGTCAAGGCCGAGATCTGGAAGTCGAAGGCGGTCGGCCGCCTCATCGAGGCCCTGGGCGCCTTCCCCGTCAACCGCTCCGGCGCCGACAGGGAGGCGCTCGAGCGGAGCCGGTCGGTCCTCGCCGGCGGCGAGCCGCTCGTCATGTTCCCAGAGGGCACGCGGCGGTCGGGACGGGAGGTGGCGGACCTGCGGGAAGGGGTGGCCTACCTCGCCCTGCGGGCTGACGTCCCGATCCTCCCGGTCGGCATCGGCGGGAGCGAGCAGGCGATGCCCCGTGGCTCGGCGTTTCCCCGCCCCCACCGGGTCGACATCGTCATCGGCCCGCCCGTCACCCCGCCGCCCCGGGCCGAGGGCGGGAAGCGGGTCTCGCGGCGGGAGACAGCCGAGCTCTCCGAGCGGGTGAGGGCGGCCATCCAGGAGAGCTACGAGGCCGCCCAGGCCTCCCTCTCCACGCCGCGGCGGCCCGGCCGCTGACCCTGCCCCGCCGGGGAAACCTGCTGTACCGTCTGGACGGTACTGTACCGTCCAGACGGTATACTTGTCGCCATGTCACGGGGTGAGAGCTCGGAGACCGGCGCCCGCATCCTGGCGGCCGCAGAGGACCTCGTCATCCGGGAGGGCGTGAGCCGCCTCACCCTCGACTCGGCGGCCCAGGAGGCCGGCGTCAGCAAGGGCGGCATCCTCTACCACTTCCCGAGCCGGGCGGCCCTCGTCTCGGCGATGGTCGAGCGCTTCGTCGTCAGCTTCGAGGCCGACCTGGTCGAGCGCCAGGCCTACTCGAAGGAGCCAGGCGCCTTCACCCGGGCCTATCTCGAGGCGACCTTCGACCCCCGTGAGGCACCGGCCGACTGCCGGGAGATCCGCCTCGGCGGGGCGCTCCTGGCCGGGGTCACCTCCGACCCCGAGCTGTTGAAGCCGATGCGGGAGCGCTTCGAGACCTGGCAGGCAGCTCTCGAGCAGGACGGCATCCCGGCCGAGGTGGCGACCGTCGTCCGCCTGGCCGCCGACGGCCTCTGGCTCTCGGACCTGTTCGAGCTGGCCCCGGTATCGGCCGAGGCCCGGGCCGAGGTGAGAGCCCAGCTGCTGGCGCTCCTCGAGCGAGCCATCTCGAACCGGAGCTGAGGTCGTGAAGTCTCTGCGGCGCCTGGTGCGCGCCGGATCGATACAAGACCGCGCCACCCGTCGCGTCGTCATCGCCGTCGCCGCCTGCGCCTTCGCCGAGTGGGGCGGGGCGAGCTCTGTCCTTCCCCTGCTGCCCATCTACCTCCGCCACCACGGCTCGTCGCTCCCGATGGTCGGCCTCACGATGGCCGCCTTCTTCGCTGCCGCCGTCCTCGTGCAGTACCCGATGGGCCGTCTCTCGGACAGGATCGGCCGTCGCCAGATCCAGATCGGCGGCCTCATCGCCTACTCGGTGGCGACCGTGCTGTTCGCCCTCTTCGCGGCCCCCTGGGCGGCCTTTTTCTTCCGTGCCTTGCAAGGGGCGGGCACAGGCATCGTCGACGTGGCCAACGCCGCCATGATCGGAGAGGTCGTGCCGGAAAAGGAGCGGGGGAAAGCCTTCGGCTCCTTCTACGGTGCCCGCACGGTCGGGATGGCGATCGGGCCCTTCCTGGGCGGCCTGACAGGTGTGGGCCACATGGACTACCTCTTCCTGGCGGCAGCCGCCGTCGTGCTGACCGCCACGGTGCCGATCACATTCCTCACGCCGCGCACCTCGGGCCACCTGCCGGTGCGCCGCCACGAGCGGACCCCGCTCTGGCGGAGCCGCTCGGTCATGGGGGTCGGCCTCGCCTTTCTCGCCGGCGGGCTGCTGATCGGGACCTACGAGGTCTGCTGGAGCCTGCTGCTCGACCTGCGGGGCGCCACGTCGTGGGAGCTCGGCCTCTCTTGGACCCTCTTCGCCTTCCCCTTCGCCGTCGTGTCGCTGCCGGCCGGCTGGCTCGTCGACCACATGGACAGGCGCGCCCTCGTCATCTTCTCGCTGGCGGGCTCGGCCGCTTTCGCCCTCGTCTACCCCTTCTTGCACTCGGTCGCCTGGCTCGTCGGCCTCGGCGCGCTCGAGGCGGTGACGGTCGCCCTCGGGGCACCGGCCGAGCTGGCCCAGCTCTCTTCCTCTGTGCCGGCTCGCGAGCTCGGGCGGGCCCAGGGGGCGGTCTCCTCCATGCAGACCGGAGCGGTCGCCGTCATGGCCACCATCTCGGGTGCCCTCTTCGGGGTGAGGCCGTGGCTGCCCTTCGTGGTGGCCGCCGGAGCGATCGGGGCGGTCATCGTCGCCCTCAGCTTCGTCTGGCGGGGGGTGCCGGGTCGTGGCTCGCTCCCGGGCCACCGGCCCCTCGAGCCGGCGGCCGGGCCGGTCGGGGTCGCGAGCCCGCTCGAGCTGAGCCCCGAGCGGCTCAGGGTCGAGCGGGCCGGCTGACCCGCTCGCGCCAGAAGGTACGCAGCAGCACCCTGCCGTAGCGGTAGCCGTAGGAGAGGTTGCCGCCCTTTTTCGAGGCACCCTTCTCCCGCGTCAGCATCGTGACAGGGACCTCGCCATAACGCACCCCGTGCGACAGGGCGGTGATGAGCAGCTCCGAGGCCTGGTACTGGTGCTCCTCCAGCTCGAGGGAGGCCGTCAGCTCGGCTGGGAAGGCCCGCACCGGGTTGGCGGTGTCGGTCACCTTCGTGCCCATGAGGAGGGACATGAGGGCGGCGAAGACGACGACGCCGGTGTTGCGCACGGCGTCTGTGCCATGGGTCGTGCCGAGGCGCCGGGAGCCGTTGACGAAGTCCTTCTCGCCCGCCATGACGGGAGCGAGGGCACGGGCGAGGTCGTCGGGGTCGGTCTGGCCATCGGCATCGGCAGTGACGATGTAGCGGGCGCCGTGCTCACGGGCGACCCGGTAGCCGAGACGGAGGGCCGCCCCCTGGCCCCGGTTGACCGGGGCGATGACGGCGTAGCCGCCTGCTCTTCGCACTATCTCGCTCGTGCCGTCGTCCTCGCCGTCGACCACGACGAGGACGGAGGCCTGCTCCCCGTTCACCAGGGCCGGCATGCTCTTCACGACCCGCTCGATGTTCTCGGCCTCCTTGTAGGCCGCCATCACGATGGCGACCGGGCCGAAGGCGGCCCCGACGTGGAAGGCCTCGAACTCCTCGATGGCGATGCTGTCTATGAGGTCGTCGGTCTGGCGCCGGCGGCGAGCCTCGCGGGCGTTCACCGGGCGCCCACCGGCTTCAGCACCAAGGAGGCCGGAGTGGAGCGGTCAGAGGCCGTCGGGACGCTCTGGTCCACCGGCCTCCCCGTCAAGAGGGCGACCGCCAGAGCCGCCGCCTTCAACAGGTCGCGCAGCTCGGGCGGGGGCGGGAAGTACTCGTCCTCGGCCGTGACGTGCACGAGCTCGATGCCCTCGGCGGGGTCGAGGGCCGAGAGGACCTCGTCGACGAGCCACTCGGGGGCCGAGGCGCCGGCCGTGACGCCGACGACGCCCTCGAGGTCGTCGGGCAGCTCGGCGAGCGAGTTGACCCGGTGGACCCGGGGACAGCCCGAGGAGAGGGCGGTCTTGGCGAGCGAGACGGTGTTGGAGGAGTTGGCCGAGCCGATCACCACAACGGCGTCACAGCCGGGAGCGAGCGCCCGCACGGCCGCCTGCCGGTTGGTGGTGGCGTAGCAGAGGTCGGAGCGACCGGGCATCCACAGCTCGGGGTAGCGGGCTTTTGCCGCCTCGACGATGCCGGACCAGTCCTCGTGGGCGAGGGTCGTCTGGGCGAGGAGGGCGACCGGCTCCTCGGGAGCGATCTCGAGCGCCTCGAGGTCCTCTGGCTCTTGCACCAGTCGGACCGCCTCGGGAGCCACGGCCATCGTCCCGATGGCCTCCTCGTGACCCTCGTGGCCGACGTAGATGACCGTGTAGCCCTTGCGGGCGCGGACCTTCATCTCATGGTGCACCTTTGTGACAAGGGGACAGCAGGCATCGACCACGATGCGGCCCATCTCGCCCGCCCGCGCCTCCACCTCGGGGGCAGAGCCGTGGGCCGAGAGCATGAGGGGGCGGCCGGGTGGCACCTCGTCGACGTCGTCCACGAAGACGACGCCGAGGGCCTCGAAGGCCTCGACGACCACCTTGTTGTGCACGATCTCGTGGTAGCAGTAGACGGGCGGCTCGAAGATGCGGACCATCCAGCTGAGCGCCTTGATGGCCATCTCGACTCCGGCGCAAAAGCCGCGCGGCTCTGCCAGGCGTACCTTTGTTACTCGCACCTGCAAGAGGCTATCTGCCGGTAGCCTTCGGGCATGCCACTACCCCAGGTGGTGGCCGTGGCCGACCCGTCGCCGGCTTCCCGCGCCGGGCTGATGCCGGGTGACGAGATCCGCTCGATGAACGGCCAGGTGCCCCGCGACGTCATCGAGTACCAGCTGATCGCCGACGAGCCCCTCGTCGAGCTCGAGCTTCGTCGCGGCAATCTCGACCTCTCGGCCCTCGTCGAGAAGGCGGCGGGGGAGCCGCTCGGCATCGAAGTCTCCTCGGCCCTCTTCGACCAGGTGCGCACGTGCGACAACCACTGTGAGTTCTGCTTCATCTACCAGCTGCCGAAGGGGATGAGAAAGAGCCTCTATCTGAAAGACGACGACTACCGGCTCTCTTTCCTCTACGGCAACTTCACGACTCTCACCCGCTTCACGGAGGCCGACCTCGAGCGGGTGGTCGACCAGGCCCTCTCGCCTCTCTATGTCTCCATCCATGCCACCGATCCGAAGGTGCGCGCCCGCCTCTTGCGCAACAAGAGAGGCTCGACGAGCCTCAGATGGCTCCGCGCCCTCCTCGATGCGGGCATCGAGGTCCATGGCCAGGTGGTCGTCTGCCCGGGCGTGAACGACGGGGCCGTGTTGGAGGACACCCTGGCCGGCATTCTCGACGAGTACCCCGAGCTGGCGACAGCGGCCGTCGTGCCGCTCGGCACCTCCCGCTTCTCGGGCGAGGAGGCGATGCGCCCCCACACCCGGGCGGAGGCCGAGGCGGTCTGCGACTCGGTCGCCTGGTTCCAGCAGCTCTTCTCGCGGGCGCTCGGGCGCCGACTCGTCTACGCGGCCGACGAGTACTACCTGCTCGCCGAAACGGAGTTCCCGCCGGCCGAGAGCTACGACGGCTTCCCCCAGCACGAGAACGGCATCGGCATGGCCCGGCGCTTCGAGCTCGAGCTGGCCGGGGCTCTCGGTCCAGAGGAGGTGGGCCGGGGTGGCTTTTTCAAGTGGGTCGAGGGTGCCCCGGCGGAGGGCTACCGCGCCCCCCGTCTCGGCCGGGCGACCCCGCTCAGCCTCGGGCGCTCGGCCAAGCCCGTCACCATCCTCACCGGTCGCTACGGAGCGGCGGTGATCGGGCCCCTCCTCGAGCGAGCGGGCTACCGCGAGGTCGACGTGCAAGCCGTCGAGAACAACTTTTTCGGAGGGAACATCGGCGTGAGCGGACTGCTGACCGGCTCGGACCTCTCCCGGGTGCTGCAGGAGCTCCCAGAGGAGCGGCGCTACCTGCTACCTGACGTCTGCCTCTCGAACGGCGTCTTCCTCGACGGGCTCTCCCTCGCCGACCTGCCCCGGCCGGTCGAGGTGGTGCCGGCCGATGGGCTCTCGCTCCGCCGGGCGCTGCGGAGCGTCCGGTGACCGGCACGAAGGAGGCTGCCGGCGGCTCGGCAGCGGGACAGGAGAGCCGGCTGCCGGTCGTCGTCGTCGCCGGCCGGCCCAACGTCGGCAAGTCGACCCTCGTCAACCGGATCGCCGGCAGACAGGTCGCCATCGTGCAAGAGCAGCCGGGCGTCACCCGGGACCGCCTCGAGCTCGCCTGTGAGTGGGCCGGGCGGGAGTTCCTCCTCATCGACACCGGCGGGGTGGTCGAGCGGGGCGATGCCCTCGACGCCAAGGTGAGCGAGCAGTCGCTCAGGGCCGTGCAGGGTGGCGACGTCATCTTGTTCGTCCTCGACGCCACCACGGGGGTGACGGGCGAGGACTCCGACATGGCCAACCGCCTCCGGCGCCTCGCCGACAAGGTCGTCGTCGTTGCCAACAAGGTCGACTCGGCCCGCAGGGAGGCCGACGCCTGGGAGCTAGCCCGCCTCGGCCTTGGTACACCGGCCATGGTGAGCGCCCTGCATGGGCGGGGCATGGGCGACCTCTTGGACGAGGTGGTGAGCCGGCTGCCCGAGAAGGCCGAGGCGCCGCTGCCATCCGAGCCCGAGCAGGAGGGGAAGGCGACGGCAGTGGCCATCGTCGGGCGGCCGAACGTCGGCAAGTCGACCCTTTTCAACCGCCTCGTCGGCGAGGACCGCTCGGTCGTCCACGACATGCCGGGGACGACGAGGGACGCCATCGACACCGTGGTCGAGACCGAGGCCGGGACGCTCCGCCTCGTCGACACCGCCGGCATGCGTCGGCGGGCACGGGCAGGAGACGCCCCGGAGTACTACTCCCTCGTCCGCTCGCTGCGGGCCCTCGACCGCTCCGATGTCGCTCTTCTCGTCCTCGACGCAACCGAGGGCGTCACCCACCAGGACCAGCGGCTCGCCGAGCGGGTGGATGCCTCCGGCAGCCCGATAGTCGTCATCCTCAACAAGTGGGACCTGCTCGAGACAGAACGCCGCTTCGAGGTGAACGAGGAGGTGGCCGACAAGCTCGGCTTCCTCGGCTACGCACCGGTCATCCGGATCTCGGCCCGCACCGGGCTCGGCGTCCACCGCCTCCTCCCCGTGGTGGCGGAGGCCCTCGCCGCCTACCACCGTCGCATCCCGACTGCCCGGCTCAACGAGGCCCTCCGGGCGGCCCAGAGCGCCCATCCCGCCCCGGGGGCTCGTATCCTCTACGCGGTGCAAGGAGCAGTTGACCCGCCGACCGTGACCCTCTTTGCGACCCGTCGTCTCCAGCCCACCTACATGCGCTACCTGGAGCGCTTCCTCCGGGAGCGATTCGAGCTCGGGCCGACCCCGATCGATCTGCGGGTGCGGATCCGCTCGGGCAAGTGAGCACCGACACCGCCCCCGAGCACTCCCGCGAGGAGGAGAGGCTGGCGGCCGTCAGTGCCCGGGCGCTCGAGGGCAACCTCGAGCGGGGCGGCGAGAAGCTGCGGGCTCAGCACAAGCTCTTCGTGCGGGACCGACTCGCCCTCCTGCTCGACAAGGGCTCGTTCGTGGAGGACGGCCTCCTCGCCAACTCGCTCGCCGGGGACCTACCCGCCGATGGTGTCGTCACCGGGCAGGGACGCATTGAGGGCCGGCCGGTCTGTGTCATGGCCAACGACCCGACTGTGAAGGCGGGGAGCTGGGGGGCCCGCACGGTCGAGAAGATCGTCCGGCTCACCGAGTACGCCCTCGAGCACGAGCTGCCCGTCTTCTACCTGGTCGACTCGGCGGGCGCCCGGATCACCGACCAGGTCGAGCTCTTCCCCGGGCGAAGGGGGTCGGGCCGCATCTTCTACAACGA
>JAJYQK010000015.1 GCA_021794645.1 Actinomycetes bacterium | reverse complement strand
CAGATCGGGATCCGGTTGGCCGACAGCGCCTTGCCATAGAGCCACTGGGCGACGAGCAGCACCGCCACTGCTCCCTCGATGCCGACCACGCCCGTGATGAAGCGGGCGCCGCCCGGGCGCTCGTGTGCCTTTCGCCACCAGCAGACGACGAGGGCCAACAGCCCGAGAAAGCCGCAGCCGAGGACGAGGTCTTCTTGGCCGAAGTGGGGCAGATGAGCTCTCGTCCCGAATAGGTAGTGACCGGCCGACGGCAGGTAGAAGGCCAAGCTGAGCAGTGTGACGAGGACCAGGAGAAGGACGCTCATCACGAGCTGTTCTCCGATGCGGCGCCGAGTGAGGGCGAGCCCGGAAAGAAGAAGGACAGAGAGGCCGAGCAGCAGCGACAACGAGATGGTCGCCTGCTCGCCGAACTTCTTTTCCCCCGAGGACTGCCTGGCTGGCGGGGGAAGCGGCGCAGGATGGGCGCCGCCGCCGCGAAAGCTGCTCACGATGGCGGCGAAGAGCGGCCTGCTTGTTGCCAGCTTGAACTCGCCTGCCGCCACTTCGTAGACGAAGTAGGTGCCAAGGAGACTGCTGCCGCTCACTGCGCGCACCCACAAAAGGCCGTCGGCCCCCTTCTGCCTGACGGCCACTCGTTCCCAGCCGGCGGTGCGAGAGGCCGGCCCGGCGGCCGCCACCTTGAGGCCCTGGATGACGGTCGAGAGCGGAATCTGGACCGGGAAGAGACCTGCTTCCACCCGTTCATAGGAGTGATGGGGGCCGTTGTCGACTGCCAGCACGAAGCTCCCCCGCTTGGCCACGAGCCAGCCCCGGGGTACCTGGAAGCTGAACGAGCCCGGGCCAGAGGCACCGCTCACCGAGATGACGTCTGCCCCCGGGGCGAACCTTCCCCGCTCAGTGAGGGGCGAGCGGGAGCTGCTGATCCCGCCGCTCAGGTAGAGCGCCAGCGGAGGGACGAGGACGAAGACGAGGGCGCAGACACCGACTAGACCGGCGAAGTTGAAGCTCTTCGGGCGGCTCCTCCAACGCCCCTTGAACAGGGCGACGAGCCATGCCATGACCCCGAGCATCACTGCCAGGTAGCAGGTGCCGACGGCGACTGCTCGTAGCAGCGAACCGGCGTGCGGGCTGGTCCGCACCACCTGGGAAGCCCCGTAGACGGACATTGCGATGGTTGCGGCCAAGCCGAGCCCGAGCATCGCCCTTGCCCGGTCCTTCACGACGAAGGCCAGTCTGTGCCCTGCTATCTCACCCCACTCCCCGAAGTCGACAGCGACCACCTGCAGGATCGGATAGAGCACGAAGCTCAGGTAGCCGAGGATGGCCGCCACCACCGGGCCGTAGAGGTTGAGGTGCCCCACCGTGGGAGACCCGGCCCGGATCACGAAGAAGTAGCTCCCGATGAGAACCGAGTAGAGAGCGAGGATCTCGAGCCGCACGCTCCGGCTGCGCGGGTTCTTGCGGGCGCGGTCGAAGAGTTGGACGGCACCCGCCACGACCAAGACGGCCGCGAGGATGCCCCGGGTGAGCCAGGAGGTCCACTGCGGGAGAAGCTTCGAGTAGTCGAGGCCGCCGATGAGCGAGCCGAAGGCACCGGTGTAGAGACCGACAAGGAAGAGCAGGACCCCGATGGTCGGAAAGGCGATGACCGGGCCCGCATCGGTCACCGCCGTGAAGACGTAGCCGAAGCCGATCGAGATGAGGACGAGCGCCACGACGAACGCCGGGGTGCTGATGGCCGTGACGGCGCCTCCGCTCTCGCCGAGGAAGACCCCGCCCCCACCGACGTCGCGAAGGGCGATGGCGGCCACGGTGGCGAGCAGACAGGCGGCAAGGATCCCCGTGCCCAGGCGCAAGGGCGGGTCCATCGTCCTGATCGACAGCCGCTTCTCGCCAAAGGAGTGGCGGATGGACTGGATGGCGTGCTCCTCTAGCTCCTCGGCATCCTGACGGATCGCCTCGGCCTCCCCGGCCCGCCCCAGGCCTCTCAACATCTGGCTCCACTGCCTCATCTCTGGGCGTCTCCCCCGCCAGCTCGGCGCTGCCACGGAGCGGGACACGCCCCACGGCGACGAACGGGCAAGCAACAGTTGGACTCAGGACTCTTTTGGCTGGCCTCGGGCCGGTGTCGCGCTCGCCGGCGGCACCGCTGGCGTGAGAGTCCTCCCGACCGGCACGGGACGGGGCGCTTCCTCGAGGCGCTCGGCCGCTGCCACCGGGCGCTCTGGGAGCTCGGTGATTGCCTTTGCAACGGGGATCTTGGCGAAGTAACCAGCCCCGAAGGGGAGGCAGAGGACCGCGTACCAGGCGCGCTCTCCTGCGGTCATCTCGGCCATCGCGAAGTCAGAGAGCGCCTTTTTCGCATGCACCTTGGCGAAGTAGCCGGCTCCGAAGTACAGGCAGCTGACGGAGTACCAGAACCGCTCCCATCTCGTGAGCTCTCGCTGTCCGGGAAGCTCCGAGAGCGCCTTTGCCACCGGGACCTTGGCGAAGTAACCGCCCCCGAGCATCAGCACGTACCAGAACTTCTCGGCGCCGGTCATGCTGCCCATCCCGAAGTCATGGAATGCCTTCTTCGCCGGTATCTTGGCGAAATAGCCGATGCCAAGAGCGAGGCATTGCAGCGTGTACCAGATGTGCTCCCATGCAGTGAGCGCGGTCTTACCGACCGGCACAGACCGTGTAACCATCGAAGTGACCCCCCATTCGAACGGTATGCAACAGCAGTATGGCACCAGCAGCGGCGCGATGGAACGAAACAGGTGTTTCACCACAGCCGCTGCCAGGGGGCACCGCTGTGACCTGGACTCTTGCTGGAGCACAGACAGCGCCAGCACGGCTGTTTTGACCACGCTGCGTGAGGTCCATCGCTGCCCTGCCAGGCGAGAGCGCGGTGCCCGGCGCTCTCCTGGACCCGGAGGGACCGGCCGGATACAAGCGTGTGCCCTTCTGAACTGGAGCTCACAATTCTCTAATAGACGGGCCATCTCCTGTCCACCACGAATACATGCCAGTGACGACACTGCCCGATGGGCCACAAAGGAGCAGCTCCAGCTCGGCCAGTCTTCTGGCGCCTGCAAGTGTTTTACCGGCGGTATGCAAGTAAGTGGGGAGCCACTTCATCTCACCCTCTTGCAATGTCCTTTGCACCAACACCTCGAGCTCGGAGATGCCATCCCCTCTTGCCCGTCGGAGATGTGCTTCACGAGAGGCCTCCGCTCCGAGCACGGACAGACCGAGACCCAGGTGACTTTCTTGGTCACTCCCTCGAGCACAACCGTCGGCGAGAGGCTCGGGCAGGTGCTCGGCCGTCACATGTCCCGACATGCAAGAAGAGACCGGCAGGAGTGCACGCTCTAGATGTTGCTGAGCGTCCTGAATCCCTCGGCCTATATGCGCGGTGATAGTCCTGTCGCCTCGCTCCGTCATCGCGTAGCATCTCGGCATGTCTTCGGCCGCAGATGTGCTCGCCCAGGTCCCGATCTTCTCCATGCAGGCCCGCAAGGAGATCGACAAGCTCGCCCGCTCAGCCCACGAGCGGACCTTCTCCGCCGGGACCGTCATGAGCGAGGAGGAAGACTTCGGCAGCATCTTCACCGTCATCGTCGACGGCGAGGCGAGTGTCAGCGTGCGGGGTCGCCAGGCCCGCACGCTGAAGGCCGGGGACTTCTTCGGCGAGATGGCACTCATCGACCGCTCGCCCCGCTCGGCCACGGTGAAGGCCGAGACCGACTGCACCTGCCTCATGCTCACCCAGCCGGTCTTCAGGCCCTTTGCGAGCTC
>JAJYQK010000036.1 GCA_021794645.1 Actinomycetes bacterium | reverse complement strand
GCCGAGCTGACCGCAATGCCGCTGGGCGAGGTTCGGCGTCGGATCAGGCGGGGCCTGGCGGCGGTGGGGGACTGGGCGGGTCTGCTAGGCCCAGACACCCCGACAGCGGGCCACCCTTGGCCGAGCGGGCTGCACGACCTCTAGTGCCATGAGAGCTACGTTCGGCGGCAGCTCCACTTCTCGCGAGCCTCGGGCGGCGCAGCTTTCACCATGCGACGCCCCTCCACTCCGGTGCACTCTCAGATGAGGAGGGGCGCCGGAGAGTCCGGGTCGATGAGCGCAAGGGCGCCCGCCCGCTGCGGTCCCAGGCCGGTAAAAAAAGCCGTCCTCACTCACAGCCCAGCGACCCCTGCAGATGACTGAGCCATGCAGCCCACCGCGCCATGTCGAACCCCCACCGGACTGCGCGGGCCGCGCGAGCCCCTAAGAGGACTTTGATCTCCCAACTAGGCGCCCTCTTCTGGCAGGGGTGCCTCGCTCAGCCCGGGCAGGAATCCCTCGAAGGAAGGGGCGTGGGCGATGAGATCGTCGATGACAGCCCCGAGCTCTGTCGGGCGGAGACGCCCCTCCTGCTCGAAGACGGCGGCCCGGTACCAGCCGCCCATGAGGGAGAGCCGGCCCCCCTCCACCTGGAAGATGCGGCCGGTCACGCCGCGGGAGTGGACCGAGCAGAGCCAGGCGACGAGGGGGGAGACGTTGGCGGGATCGAGCCGATCGAAACCCTCCCCGGGCGAGCCGGCGACAGCCTCCGTGAGGCGGGTGCGGGCGGCCGGGGCGATGGCATTCACCGTGACCCCGTAGCGGCAGAGCTCGTCGGACTGGGCAGCCGTCAGGGCGGCGATGGCCCCCTTGGCGGCGACATAGGCAGCCGAGCCGGCGCGGCCGGCGAGGCCGACCGGCGAGGTGGTGTTGACGACACGCCAGTCCTGCGGGCCCTCTTTCTGGGCGAGCTCGTTCCAGTGGCGGGCGGCCGCCGCCGAGACGCCGGCGTGGCCGAAGAGGTGGGCGGCGAGGACGTCGTGCCAGTCGGCCTCGCTCAGCCGCACGAAGCTCTCGGAGCGGACGATGCCGGCGTTGTTGACGACGGCGTCGAGGCGCCCGAAGACAGCGAGGGCCGCCTCGACCAGCCGGGCGGCGCCGGCGAAGCTGGAGACGTCCTCGAAGTCGGCGACGGCCTCGCCGCCGGCACGTCTGATGGCATCGGTGACCTCCCGGGCCGGCTGGGGAGAGCGGCCGGCACCGTAGGGGTCCGCCCCGATGTCGTTGACGACGACGCGGGCGCCCTCGGCGGCAAGGGCGAGGGCATGCGAGCGGCCGAGGCCCCGGCCCGCCCCTGTGACTATCACGACCCGGCCCGCCAGGAGCCGGCCCTCCTCCAAGTGCTAGCTCTCCGGCTGGCCGGGGACGACCCGGCAGGGGGCGCCCCGGCGGACGGCCAGGCCGGCCAGCACCTCGAACACCATGCGGTGGGCGTTGTTGATCGTGGTCTCGGCCCAGTCGTAGGCAGGCGCCACCTCGACGACGTCCATCGCCACGAGAGGGGTCTCGATGGCGAGCTTTCGCACGGCCCGCAGCAGGTCTGCCGGGTTGAGGCCGCCCGGCTCGGGCGTGCCCGTGCCGGGGGCGAAGCCCGGGTCCAAGACGTCGATGTCGAGAGAGAGGTAGACGCCCTTGGTGCCCTCGAGCGCCTCGGCGACGGCGTCCTCCATGACGGCCGGGAGGCCCCGCTCCCACACCTCTTGCATCCGGTGCCAGCGCATCTGCTGTTGGCGCATCCATGCGAAGGTCTCCTCGGGTGGCCAGTAGCCCCGCAGACCCACCTGCACGAAGTTGGCCCCTCGCACCGCGCCGGACTCGATGAGCCGGCGCATCGGCGTGCCGTGGCTGGCGAGGTTGCCCTCGATCGAGTCGGCCGTGTCGGCATGGGCGTCGAAGTGGACGATGCCGATCTCGCCCCAGCCGTGCGCCTCGGCCACCGCCGTGGCCGCCGGCCAGGTGATGGAGTGGTCCCCACCGAGGATGACCGGGAAGATGCCCCGGCTCGCCACCTCGCCCACGCGCTCTTTGATGTTGGCGTGAGCGACCTCCACGAGGCCGTGGGGGCAGTGGGCGTCGCCGTAGTCGACGACCTCGATGGCCTCGAAGATCTCGACGCCGAGGTCGAGGTGGTAGGTGCCCGGGCCGTAGGCGAGGGCTCGCAGGGCACGGGGCCCGAAGCGGGCGCCGGGCCGGTTGGTCGTCGAGTCGTCCCAGGGCGCTCCCAGCACCGCCACGTCGGGGCGCCAGGAATCGAGCTGCTCGGCTTCGGTGAGGAGGGGGCACTGGGCGAAGGTCGCCGGACCGGCGTAGGAGGGACCCGAGAGCTGCCTCGCCATGCCGGGCGGGAGGTCTCGGCGGGGAGGAGGGGTCTCAGTCGCCACGGGCTGTTGATAGCACAGTCGTCCGCAGCCGTGGCGAAGTGGAGTTGACTGTAGGGATGAGCCAGGCCCCGCCCGCCCGCCCGCCCGGAAGGGGCGGCCGGGCGGTGCCGCGCCTGGCGGGCGACTCCGACAGGGCGGCGCGACGGGCCTTTGCCGGCCGGGTGCTCCGGGCGACTCTCATCGTGGACGCCGTCGTCGTCTGCACCCTGCTCGGCGGCCTGCTCGCCTGGAAGCTCCGCTCGCTCATCCTCTTGATGCTGATCTCGGTCTTCATAACCTTGCTGCTCCACCCGCTCGTCTCTTTCGTCGAGCGGCGGGGAGCGCCCCGCGGCGTCGCCACCGGTGTCGTCTTCGTGCTCGGCGTCGTCGTCGTCACCACCCTCTCCTTCTTCATCGTTCAGCCCCTCGTCGGGGCGGCCGAGCACCTCGCCAACCAGCTGCCCCACACCTTGAAGCTGGCCGAGCAGGGGAGAGGGACCATCGGCCGCTTCGTGACTCGCTTCCACCTCCTCAAGTACGTCGAGGGCAAGCACGCCACGGCCCAGAGCCTCATCGCCAAGATCGGCAAGCCCGCCCTCTCGATCGGGAAGGGGGTCCTCTCGGGGGTGGTCGGCCTCGTGACGATCTTCTTCCTAACCTTCTTCCTCCTCATCCACTCCCCCCGCATCTACCGGGCCATCCTCGACTGGATGCAGCCCGAGCGGGCCGCCCGGGTGCGCGACATCGTGAGCGACGTCGAGCGCTCCGTCGTCGGCTACATGGCGGGCGACTTCGCCACCTCGCTCATCGCCGGGGTGGCCGTCACTGTCACGCTGCTCGCCACCGGGGTGCCCTACCCGCTCGTGCTCGGCATCTGGGTGGCGATCGTCGACTTCCTCCCTCTCGTCGGGGGGCTGCTGGCGGGCGTGCCGACCGTGATCATCGCCGCCCTCCACTCGCTGCCGGCCGGCATCGCCGTCCTCGTCGTCTTCCTCGTCTACCAAGAGATCGAGAACCACGTCCTCTACCCGATCATCATGTCGAGGACGGTGAAGCTCAATTCCCTCTGGGTGCTCGTCTCGGTCCTGCTCGGGGCCGAGCTCGGCAACATCGTCGGCTCGATCTTCGGGGCATTCGTCGGGGCTCTCCTCGCCGTCCCGGCCGGCTCGGCGGTGCAGGTCGTCGCCCGCGACCTGTGGGCGCACAGGCGAAGCGGCCTCCTTGTCACCTTGACCGAGCCGCCGACGGCGGGGGAGACCGCCGGCACGGCCGCCCTCGACACCGGCACGGTCGAGGTGGTGGCGAACGGCGCCGGCTCGCACGCCGACGCCTCTGGCGCGGACGGCAGCCTGCAACGGGCGAGGGCCCGCGACCGCGAGCGGAAGCGCCGCCGCCGCCGGCCGCCGCCA
>JAJYQK010000080.1 GCA_021794645.1 Actinomycetes bacterium | reverse complement strand
AGGCGCTGGGTGCCGCCTCCGCCCGGGATGATGCCGAGGAGGATCTCGGGCTGGCCGAGGCGGGCCCCGGCCGCCGCGAAGCGGAAGTCGCAGGCGAGGGCGAGCTCGAGTCCTCCCCCGAAAGCGAAGCCGGTGATGGCGGCGATTGTCGGCCGGGCGAGGGCGGCCAGGGCATCGAGGGCGGCATGGAAGCCCGCCGCCACCTCGCGGGCGCGCCCCTCGCCGGCGAACTCGGTGACGTCTGCCCCGGCCGAGAAGCAGCGCTCGCCCCCCCAGACGACGACGGCGCCGGGGAGATCGGAGGCGAGCCCGGCCACCACCTGGTGGAGCTCGGCGAGGAGCGAGCGGGAGAGAGGGTTGAGCTTGGGGCGGTCGAGGCGGACAACGGCCACCTTGTCGGCCCGGCGCTCGAGGGTCACCTCGGCCATGGCTCAGCCGAACTCGATGGCCGAGAAGCCCCGCAGCTTGGTCAGCTGGTGGCGGGCCTCGATGAGCCGGACGGTGCCCGACTTCGAGCGCATGACGAGGGACTGGGTGGTGGCGCCGTTGGCGTCGTAGCCCACCCCTCGCAACAGATCGCCGCCGCTGATGCCGGTGGCGGCGAAAAAGGCGTTGTCGCCCATCACGAGGTCGTCTGTGCGAAGCACCCGGGTGACGTCGTAGCCGGCCGCCTCGGCCGCCTTCCTCTCCTCGTCCCCGCGGGGCCAGAGCCTTCCTTGGATCTCTCCCCCCATGCACTTGAGAGCGGCCGCCGCGATGACGCCCTCTGGTGTGCCGCCGATGCCGATGAGGACGTCGACACCCGACATCGCCCAGGCAGTCGAGATGGCGCCGGCGACGTCGCCGTCGGAGATGAGCCTGATGCGGGCGCCGGCCTGGCGCACCTCGGCCACGAGCTCGGCGTGGCGGGGCCGGTCGAGGATGACGACGGTGAGGTCTTTCACGGCCGTCTTCTTCGCCTCGGCGACCGCCTGCAGGTTCTCGGTGGCCGACCTCGTGATGTCGATGGCGCCGGCCGCCTCCCGCCCGACGGCGATCTTCTCCATGTAGAAGCAGGGGCCCGGGTCGAACATCGTGTCGCGCTCCGAGACGGCTATCACCGCCAGGGCGCCGCCCCGACCCGAGGCGGTGAGGCTCGTGCCGTCGATCGGATCGACGGCGATGTCGGTGGCGGGCGGCGAGCCGTCGCCGATGCGCTCACCGTTGAAGAGCATCGGCGCCTCGTCCTTCTCCCCCTCGCCGATGACGACGACGCCGTCCATCGGCACTCGGTGAAGCACTATGCGCATGGCGTCGACAGCCGCCCTGTCGGCGCCCTCCTTGTCGCCCCGCCCGAGCCAGCGGCCCGCAGCCAGGGCGGCCGCCTCTGTCACACGGACAAGCTCGAGAGCGAGGTTCCTGTCGGGAGCTTGACGTTCGGGCACGGCCCGACGTTACAGGACTGACCAGGAGCGAGCGGGAAGGCCCAGCTGCGGCCGGAGCTGACCGGGCGAGGAGCCAGCCGGTACCATCTGGCTCCGCATGGAGCGCTTCGTCGTCAGGCCTTCCGGGCCGCTTTCTGGTCAGGTGGAGGTCTTCGGGGCCAAGAACTCCGTGCTCAAGCTGATGGCCGCCACCTTGCTGGCGACCGGCCACCACGAGCTCGAGAACGTCCCGGCCATCACTGACGTCACGATCGTGCGGGAGCTGCTCGAAGCGATGGGCGTCGCCTCCTCCTACGAGGGGGGCGGGACGTCGGGCCGCCTCCGCCTCGACGTGCCCGCCGGGGTCGTGCCGGTCGCCCCCTACGAGCTCGTCGAGAAGATCCGGGCCTCGGTCGTGGTGATGGGGCCGCTCCTCGCCCGCTACGGCTCGGCCCGCATGTCGCTGCCGGGGGGCGACGACTTCGGGGGCCGCCCGATCGACATGCACCTGCGCGCCTTCGAGGAGATGGGAGCGGTCTTCACGACCGAGCACGGTTACGTCGAGGGGCGCTGTGACCGCCTCGTCGGCGGGCGGATCGTCTTCGAGTTCCCGAGCCACACCGCCACCGACAACGTCATGATGGCGGCGGTCCTCGCCAAGGGCACCACCGTCATCGAGAACGCCGCCCGCGAGCCCGAGGTGATCGACCTGGCGGCGATGCTGACCGGGATGGGCGCCCGCATCGAGGGGGCCGGCACCTCCCGGATCGAGATCGAGGGCGTCGAGGAGCTGAGCCCGGCCCGCCACCGGGCCATCGCCGACCGGGTGGAGGCGGCCACCTTCCTCGGGGCCGTCGGCCTGGCGGGAGGCGAGGTGGAGCTGCTGCACGCCCGGGCCGAGCACATGGAGATGCTGCTCGAGAAGCTCGCCGCCATCGGGGTCCACTGCGTCGACACCGGGCGGGGCATCCTCGCCAGGGCGAGCAGGCCCCTTCGCTCCGTCGACGTCTCGACCCTTCCCTACCCGGGCGTCGCCACCGACTACAAGCCAGTCCTCGTCGCCCTTCTCTCTGTGGCAGAGGGGGTCGCCATCGTGAGCGAGAACATCTTCGCCGGGCGCTTCCGCTACGTCGAGGAGCTGAAGCGGATGGGGGCCGACATCGTCACCAAGGGCCACCACGCCGTCGTGCGGGGGGTGCGGCGCCTCTCGGGCGCCCCGGTCCGCTCGACCGACATCCGGGCCGGGGCGGCGCTCGTGCTGGCCGGCCTCGTGGCCGACGGCGTCACCGAGGTCTCCGGCGCCGCCCACATCGACAGGGGCTACGAGGACCTCGCCGGCCGGCTGCGCGCCATCGGGGCCGACGTCAGGCGGGAGAGCGAGTGAGGCGGTCGGAGGACCCAGCCGAGCTCCTCTCGGTCGCCTCGGCGGCGGGCAGCGCCTCTGCCGGGCGGCGGGCCCTCGCCCGCCTCCTCTCCCTCGTCGAGCAGGGGGGCGCCCCTGCCCGCCTGGTGGGAAAGCTCACCTATGAGAAGGCGGGCAGCGCCTACTCGGTCGGGCTCACCGGCGCCCCCGGTGCCGGCAAGTCGACGCTGACGGGGCGCCTCGTCGGCCAGGCCCTCGACCAGAACGCCGGCCGCGTGGCCGTGCTCGCCATCGACCCCTCCTCCCCGCTCTCGGGCGGCGCCATCCTCGGCGACCGGGTCCGCATGCAAGAGCACGGGCTCGATGCCAACGTCTACATCCGCTCGATGGCGAGCCGGGGCCACCTTGGCGGCCTGGCTGCCGCCGTGCCCGACGCCGTCCGCCTCTTCGACGCCTGCGGCTGGCCGCTCGTTCTCGTCGAGACCGTGGGGGTGGGCCAGGTCGAGGTGGAGGTGGCCGGGACCTGTGACACCGTCGTGGTGGTGCTCAACCCGGGCTGGGGGGACGCCGTGCAGGCGAACAAGGCGGGGCTGCTCGAGGTGGCCGACGTCCTTGTCATCAACAAGGCGGACCGCCCCGGCGTGCGCGAGACCCGGCGCGACCTCGAGCACATGCTGCAGCTCTCGGGCGAGCTCGAGTGGACGCCTCCCATCGTCGAGACGGTCGCCTCGAGCGGCGAGGGGCTGACCGACCTCTACGGGGCCATCTCCTCCCACCGCCGCCACCTCGAGGAGGGCGGCGGCCTCGCCCGCCGCCGGCAGGCCCGGCTGGCCGAGGAGATGGAGCGGCTCGTCGCCGACGCCTCGAGCCAGCTCGTGGCCGGCATCCTCGGCCGCCTGCCCGCCCGCCAGGCCGGCATCCCGCCGAGCGAGGTCGACTCCGCCCTCGACGCCGGGCGGGAGCTCCTCGGCCGGCTGGCCGAGCGGGAGCTCGACCCGGCCAGCGGGGCCGAGGAGCTCGGGCGCATCGCCGCCCGGCTCAGCCTGGCCGGGGAGAGATCGCCTTCTCCATGAGGA
>JAJYQK010000127.1 GCA_021794645.1 Actinomycetes bacterium | reverse complement strand
GCCCCCCGCGGGGGCGGGACCGACGAGGCTGTCGTCTCTCTCTTCTGCCTCTTCTGCGGAGGGGACCCGCCTGTCGGCCTGCCGGCGGTGGCCGCAAGAGGAGATGAGAAGGACGCCCTGGCCAGAGGGCTCCGAGAGGCGGCGAAGCTCGATGGCGGCCGCAGGCAGAGAGCCCTCGCCGAAGCGGCGCCCGAACGAGCCGGTCAGCTCGGCGAAGCGGGCACCCTCCCACAAGGCGATCTGGCCCCGGTTCTGCAGGCGGAGGCTGCGCTCCGGCCCGGCCCAGCCGCAGGACATGAGCACCATCTGGCCTGCCCCTCCCCTTCCAGCTGGGCGAGCGGGACGACCCCGCTCCCGGTCCTTACGAGGCGGGCGGTCCGCAGGGCGCGCTCGCCGTTGTCGCTCTTCGGCGCCCAGTCGACGTGCCTGTCGGCGGGCGGTGGCCGGAAAGGAGGCGGGCTGGGCCGCCATGAGAGAGGAGCGAGCCTCGTCGAGCTCGGCGTCGGCCCGGACCATCTGGCCAGTCTCGCGCCGGCCGGCTCCTAGAGGCGGCCCTCCCTGTCGGCCAGCACCGAGATGGGCCGGCGCGCCTCGTCGACGTGCCAGCTGTAGACGACCTCGGGCGAGATCGAGATCGTCGGGCGGCCACCCTCGCCTCCGCAGAGGCTCGCCCGGCCGAGCACCTCGACGCCCCGCCCGACATCGGGGCGGTAGACGGGCTCGTCGGGAGGGGTGAGGTCGTCGACGACGAAGGCCACCCGGGGCTCGGCGGCGATGTTCTTGAACTTCTTCGAAGCCGCCATGTTCGGCCCGGCTATCTCGATCGTGCCGGCCTCGCTCAGGCGGTAGCCGACCGGGACGACATGGGGCCGTCCCTCCCCGTCGACGGTGGCGAGCCGCCCGAGGCGCTGGCCGGCCAGGTAGGCGAGCTCCTTCTCGGTGAACAGCTCAGCCATCCTCGGCCAGCTCCTCCTCGGCGGCCCTCTTGCCGTTGGGGCTCGCCTCGCCGGCCGGCTGGCGTCCGAGGCGCCAGCGGTGGTGCTGCTCGGTGCCCGGGTAGCCCATGCCCGCCTCGACGTGGCGGGGCCACCAGTTCGCTCGGCCCAGCAGGACCACCGTCGAGGGGACGAGGAGGGTGCGGACGAGGAAGGTGTCCATCAAGATGCCGAGCGCCAGGCCGACCCCGATGTCGCGGATCTGGCTCCCGCCCGGGCCCTGCGAGCCGGCGATCGCCAGCACCCCGAAGGTGCCGGCGAGGACGAGGCCGGCCGAGGTGATGGTCGGCCCGGAGGCGCCGATGGCCCGGACGACCGCCTCTTTCAGGGTGTGCTCGTGGGCCTCCTCCCGGATGCGGGTCATGACGAGGATGTTGTAGTCCTCGCCGAGGGCGAGCAGGAAGATGAACATCAAGAAGGGAAGCAGGAAGGTGATGCCCCCGCCGGCGCCGGCCAGCTTCACAAAGAGGATGGAAGAAAGCCCGAGAGCCGCCAGGTAGGAGAGCACCACGCTGGCGATGAGGTAGAGCGGGGCCACGAGGCTGCGCAGCACGAGGGCGAGCAGGATGGCGATGGCGAGGGCGGCGAGCGGGATGATGTGGATCAGGTCCGAGTCCGAGGTGGCGGAGATGTCATAGAGGGCGGGCGCCTCCCCCGCCACGCCGAAGGCGCGGGCCCCGACTGCCCGGGCGGCGGCCGCCAGGTTGGCCCGCATGGCCGGCACGGCGTGGAGGGCCTTCGAGCTGCCCGGGGCGCCCGCCCTGAGGCCGGCGGCGAACTGCACGACGTAGCCGTCGCTGCTGACGTACTGGCCGTCAGCGCGGTACTGCTCGTAGAGCTGGATCGGGAGGCCGAGGCCGGCCGGCGGCAGGGGAGAGAGCGTGCGGGGCGGCCCGAGGCGGGCGTGGAGAGCCTGCAGCTGGGCCGGGGAGATGGCGGTGCCGGCGGGCCTGAGGGCGTAGTTGATAGTGGTGTAGAGGCCGCTCCCGGCGAGGTGCGCCTCGATCACCTGCAGCTGGGCCGGGTCCCGCCAGGCGGAACGGGAGAGCTTCACAACGAGGTTGGTCGGGTTGGCGCTCGCCTGGCGGAAGTATGACTTGACGACAGCGTCCCCCTTGGCGGCGATGGTCCCGTGCGGGGCGCTCTGGGCGCCTCCAAAGCCGGAGGGGACGTACCAGAAGGCCCCGGCGGCGAGGAGGCCGAAGAACACCACCCCGAGCGCCAGGGTGGGCGCCGGCCGGGAGACGATGCTCCCGGCCACCCGACCCCACCAGCCGAACTTGTGCTGGCCGGCCCGCGGCCGGGTCGGCCAGAAGACAGCCCGCCCGAGGATGGCGAGGAGGGCGGGCAGCAAGGTGAGGCCGGCCAGCAGCATGGTGGCGATGCCGATTGCGAGCGGCACCCCCAGGTCGTGGTAGATGCCGAAGGTGGCAAGGAGGAGGCTCAAAAGAGCGATGATCACCGTGCCGGCCGAGGCCGTGATCGACTCGCCCACCCGCTCGACCGCCGTCGCCACGGCCGCCTTCGGCTCGAGACCGTGGCGGATGCCCTCGCGCACCCGGTAGACGAGGAAGAGCCCGTAGTCGGTCCCCGCCCCGAGGATGATCACGATGAGGAGGAGCTGGGTCACCTCCGAGACCTTCAAGACGTGGTGGGAGGCGATCTCTCCGATGATCGAGCCGGCCACCTGCAGCACGAGGGCGGCCGGCAGCAAGGTGACGAAGGGGGCGAGCACCGAGCGGAAGATGACAAAGAGCAGGACGACGATGAAAACGATCGAGAGACCCTGGGTGTTGTTGCCTGCCGAACGGGACTGGGCGTTCTGGAAGACACCGTCTGCCACCTGGCCGCTCACATAAAAGGCGATGCCCGGATGGGGGCCGGCCCGCGAGAAGGTCCTTATGACTTCGTAGACGATCGTCTTGGCCTTGGCCGGGTCGAGCCCGGCGTTGACCGAGAGGGCCGAGACGAGCACGGCCTTGTGGTTGGGCGACTCACCGGCGAACTCCACCCGGATGATGCCGGGCACCTTCTTCAAGGCGGCCGTCTCTTTCTGGATGACCCCGAGGTCGGCCGGCTGCAGCAGCCCGTGCCGGGCGACGGCTGCCACCACGATCGGCTCGGAGCGCTCCTGGCCGAGGAGGGGGGCGGCCAGCTTGGCCGCCCGCACGTCGGGCGAGTTGGCGGGGAGGAAGGCGGTGTTCTGGTTGTTCACCTGGCTCGAGAGCGAGGGCAGGGAGCGCACGAGACCGAATGTCCCGAACACCCAGACGATGAGGATCACCCAGCGGAACTTGACCGTGAAGCGACCGAGGCCGCGGTAAAAGGCGTGCATCAGGACCTCTCTGTTGGCGCCGGCAGGCTCGTCAGGTCGAGCTCGTAGAAGCGAGCCGTCTCGAGGGGGTTCTCCCGGTAGGGGGCGATCGGCCGGAAGCCGAGCGCCCGGTAGATGTGGGCCGCCGCCTCCATCTCGGCGACGGTGTCGAGCCGGAGCCTCCGGTAGCCGAGGCGCCGGGCTTGTGCGATCGCCGCCTCGCAGAGGGCACGGCCGTGGCCCCGTTTGCGGGCCTCAGGCACAACGTACATCCTCTTCAGCTCGGCCACGCCGGCGCCGAGGGGCCGGATGGCGACGCAGCCGACGCTCCTTTCGCCCTCTATCGCCAAGAAGGCGGCCCCGCCCGGCGGACCGTAGGCGGCCGGGAGGTCGGCCAGCTCCCCCGCCACGTCCTGGAAGCCGAGGGAGAAGGGCAGGGAGGCGAGGTACTCCTCGACGAGGTGGGCGAACGCCTCGGCCAGAGGGGGCTCGCCGGTGAAGGAGAAACCCGTTACCGGACTCACGGAGCGACGTTAGTGCACGCGTGCACGAAGTTGTCCTCGCCCCGCCAGCTGGCAGTTTGACTGCCAGTGGGGCCGGGGAGAAGGACTCCGTGCAACCTGAGTACAAGTTACGCGTGGCCTCCCAGCAAGAGAGCTCGGAGGTGGGCGCCGTGCTGCCCCCCCGCATCTTCCTCCGGCCGATCGGCAGCCCGCTGCCGCTCGGCTTCCTCGGCCTCACCGTCGCCACCTTGTCGGTGGCGGCGCTCAACCTCGGCTGGGTGCCGATGAGCCAGAGCCACGAGATCGCCGTCGTGCTCATCGCCTTCACCTTCACGACCCAGGCCGTCGCCACGGTCTTCGGCTTCCTCGCCCGCGACGCCGTCGTCGCCTCGGGCATCGGCGTGCAGGCCGGCGCCTGGCTCACGGTGGGCGTCATGATGGCGACCTCGCCCCCGAGCCACAAGAGCCTGGCGCTCAGCTTCTTCCTCTTCGTGGCGGCCGCCGCCCTCCTCTCGGCCGTCCTCGTCTCGGCGCAGGCCAAGGTGGTGCCGGCCCTCGTCATGGCGGGCACCGTCACCCGCTTCGCCCTCACGGGGGTGGCCGAGCGCTTCGGCAGCACCTCCTGGGCCCACGCCAGCGGCTGGGAGGGAGTGGGCCTCGCCTGCCTGGCGCTCTATGCCGCCATCGCCGTCGACCTCGAGAGCGCCAAGCGGAAGCCGGTCCTCCCCCTGCTGCGCCACGGCCGGGGCCGGCTGGCCGTGCGGGGCACCGCGGCGGACCAGGTGAGAGGGATCGAGCACGAGGCGGGGGTGAGAGAGGAGCTCTAGTAGCTACCTGAAGTCCCGCGAGGGGAGCGAGAGCGCCTGGAAGTCGAGCTCCTCCAGGTACTCAGCGACGAGGTTGGCCGAAGAGAGCGCCCTCTTGTCGGCCTCCTCGGCCCGCTCGAGCCGCCCCCGCACCAAGAGCACGACGGCGCTGCGGGCGGCCCGGCGGTAGCGGGCCCACAGCCCGGTCGAGCAGATGACGTTCATGAGACCCGTCTCGTCCTCGAGGTTCAAAAAGGTGACCCCAGCCGCCGTGGCGGGCCGCTGGCGGTGGGTGACGACGCCGGCGACGGTCACCCTGGCCCCCTCGTCTGCCCCGAGGAGGGAGGCGATCGGCACCGCCCCCCGCTCGGCGAGGGCGGGGCGGGCGAGCGCCATCGGCGAGGTGGTGGGCGAGAGCCCGAGGCTCTGCAGGTCGACCGTGAGCTCCTCGAGCCGTGACATCTCCGGCAGCGGGGGCACGACCGTGCCGACCACCGTCCCCGGCAGCCGGTCGGGGCGGGCCTCCGAGGCCGCCCCCGAGACCCAGATCGCCTCTCTTCGCGAGAGGCCGTCGATCGCCCCGGCGGCTGCGAGGGACTCGAGCACCGCCCGGCTCGCCCCGCTCCGCCGGGCGAGGTCCTCCATGTCCTCATAGGGGCGGCCGGCCGCTATCTGCTCGGCGAGAGCAGACCCCACCCCCCGCACCGAGGCGAGGCCGAGGCGGACAGCCGGCGGTGTCGGGGAGGAGCCGGCCGGCTCGAGGCAGGCGAGGGCCTGCGAGGCGTTCACCTTCGGCCCCCGCACCTCGACCCCGTGGCGCCGGGCGTCGGCGACGAGAGAGTGGGGGGCCCAAAAGCCCATCGGCTGGGAGTTGAGCAGGGCGGCGAGGAAGGCCGCCGGGTAGTGGAGCTTCAACCAGGCGCTCACATAGACGAGGTAGGCGAAAGAGACCGAGTGGCTCTCTGGGAAGCCGAAGTTGGCGAAGGCGGCCAGCTTCTCCCAGATCTCCTCGGCCACCTGGCCGGTGATCCCCCTCTCCGCCATGCCCGAGAAGAGCCTCTCTCGCAGCCGGCCCATGGCGGCGGCCGACCGCTTGGCACCCATCGCCTGGCGGAGGCGGTCGGCCTCGGCCGCGCTGAAACCGGCGGCGTCGATCGCCATCTCCATCAGCTGCTCTTGGAAGAGTGGGACCCCGAGCGTCTTCTCGAGGCTGCGCTCGAAGACGGGGTGGAGGTAGCTAACCGGCTCGAAGCCGGCCCGCCGGCGCAGGTAGGGGTGGACCGATCCCCCCTGGATCGGGCCGGGCCGGATGAGGGCCACCTCGATGACGAGGTCGTAGAAGCACCGCGGCTGCAGGCGGGGCAGCGTCGCCATCTGGGCCCGGCTCTCCACCTGGAAGACCCCGACGGCATCCCCGGCACAGAGCATCTCGTAGACGGCCGGCTCCTGCGGGATGGTGGCGAGCTCGAGGGGGACCCCGTGGTAGGAGGAGACGATGTCGAGAGCGCGGTGGAGCACCTCGAGCATGCCGAGGCCGAGCAGGTCGAACTTCACGAGCCCGGCGGCCGCGCAGTCCTCCTTGTCCCACTGCAGCACTGTCCTCTTGTCCATCCGGGCCCACTCGACCGGGCAGACCTCTGCCACCGGGCGGTCGCAGATGACCATCCCGCCGGGGTGGATGCCGAGGTGGCGGGGGAAGCCCTCGAGGGCGAGGGCGGTCTCGAGGACCGGGCGGGGCACGGGCAGCTCGCCGGCGCTGGCGAGGGGGCCCCAGCGCTCGATCTGCTTGGCCCAGCGGTCGACCTCGCCGGGTGGGTGGCCGAAGGCCTTGCCGGCGTCCCGGACGGCCGAGCGGGCCCGGTAGGTGACGTTGACTGCGACGAGGGCGGCCCGCTCCCTCCCGTAGCGGTCGTAGACGTACTGGATCACCTCCTCTCGCCGGCCGCTCTCTATGTCGACGTCGATGTCGGGCGGCCCGTCGCGCTCGGGGGACAAGAAGCGCTCGAACAGCAGGCCGAGCGAGACGGCGTCGGCGTTGGTGATCCCGAGGACGTAGCAGACCGCCGAGGAGGCAGCCGACCCCCTCCCCTGGCAGAAGATGCCGCTTCGCCGGCAGAACTCGACGATGTCGAAGACGATGAGGAAGTAGCCGGCAAAGCCGAGGCGGTCGATCATGTTGAGCTCGTGGTCGAGCTGGCGCCAGGCGCCGGCCACCTTCTCTGCCCGCCTCGTGCCGTAGCGGCGGGGCGCCCGCTCCTCGACGAGGGCGCGCAGCCAGGTGATCTCGCTGTGGCCGGGCGGGACGGGGTAGTCGGGCAGCCGGGGGGCGACGAGGCGGAGGTCGAAGGCGCACTCCTCCCCGAGCAGGGCCGCCTGCTCGATCGCCCCGGGGTAGCGGGAAAAGCGCCGGGCCTGCTCTCCGGGCGAGCGGAGGTGGGCCCCGGCGGCGGCCGGGAGGAAGCCGTCGATGTCGTCGAGGGAGCGGCCGGCCCGCACGGCCCCCAGCACGGAGGCGAGACGGCGGTCGCCCGGGCGGGCGTAGTGGACGACGTTCGTCGCCACGACCGGCACCGAGGCCCGGGCGGCGAGGGCGGCGAGGGCGTCGTTGCGGGCCCCGTCGAGCGGATCGCCGTGGTCGAAGAGCTCGACGACGACGTTCTCCCGGCCGAAGAGGGCCACCAGCCGGTCGAGCTCCCGGGCCGCCCCGGCCGGCCCCTCTGCCAGCAGGGCAGCCGGCACGGCCCCCTTCCGGCAGCCGGTCAGCACGACGAGGTGGCCCCCGGCCAGCTCGGCGAGGCGGGACAGCCGGTGGGCCGGGCGCCCCTTCTCGCCTCCGGCCAGGTGGGCCTCGCTCAAGGCGCGAGCGAGGCGGCCGTACCCGCTCGGGTCCCGCGCCAGCAGGACGAGGTGGGCGCCGCCCGGGTCGGCCACCCTCGTGCGAGCCGGCGCCGGGCCCCCTCCCGCCAGGGCCACCTCGGCTCCGTAGACGGTGGGGAGGCCGGCCTCCCTGGCCGCCTCGGTGAAGCGGACCACCCCGTAGAGGCCCTCGTGGTCGGTGAGGGCGAGGGCCGAGAGCCCGAGGCGGGCCGCCTCGGCCACGAGCTGCTCGGGGTGGGAGGCGCCGTCTAGGAAGCTGAAGCTCGAGTGGCAGTGGAGCTCTGCATAGGCCACTGCCCGAGGCTAGCGTCTTATCGAACGTATGTTCCCCTCGCACCCGCCCCCGGTCCGGTCGCAACGGGGATCTGCCGCCGGCGGGTCTTCCGGGCGAGGACACCAAGCGCTCTTGCCCCGCTCCTCGCTTCCCCGGCCGCGGGCGGCGCGGCCGGATCCGCGGCCGCCTCAGCCCAGGGCCCGGCCCGGCTCGGCGTAGCGGGCGACCGAGAAGGCGAGCAGGAGCGGCACGTCGAGGGCGAACACGAGGATCATCGCCGTCAGCACGATGAGGGTCGCACCTCTCGTGCCGTCGTAGACGAAGGCGTACTCGATCATGCCGGCGATGAAGACATAGGCGAGCATCGCCCAGCCGCCCACCTGCCAGAAGCGGCCCCAGGCGAACTCCTTCAGCCGGGCGACGAGGACGGCGTTCACCACGAGCAGGGCGGCGGCAACAGCGAGGAGGGCGATGGCGGGCAGGAGGGAGGGCCGGCGGGGCAAGAAGGCGGCGAGGTAGATGCCGCCGCTCATGACGAGGGCGAGCACGGCCATGGCGAGCGCCGGCACGGGCGGCATCTTGCGGGCCGCCAGCGGCCCGAGCTCCATCGGCGGGGCGGCCGGCGGCCGGCTCACCACGTCGCCAGCCTCGTCATGATCACGAGCGTCGCCACCTGCATGAGGCCGGTCACCCCGGCCGTGTAGACGAAGCGCCGCATCAGCTTTTGCACGAGGGCGATGTCGGGCTCGGGCTTTCGCATCTCGAACAGCACGGCCAGGTTGGCCGGCTCGAGCAGGCCGAGGGCGATGATCGCCATCACGGCGACCACGATCATCGAGGCGACGATCCACCAGTGGCGGGGGTAGGGGACGGTGAGGTTCCCGAGCTGGCGGGCGAGCTGCCACCCCGCCGCCAGCGTCATCGTGACGAGCGTCGGCATCAAAAGGACCATCTTCGGCATGAAGCGGGCCGAGAACTCCGCTCGCGCCTGGGGCGAGAGCCGGCCGAGGATCGGCCCGATGACGAGCCCCACGAACAGGTCGACGGCCGTCCAGAGGGCCCCGCCCACCACGTGGTAGGCGTCGATGGCCCAGTGCCAGTTGCCGGCGATCGAGGCGATGAGACCCGCGATGACGACGGCCACCACGGGAAGGCCGCGGAGGGGGACGACATCGGGCACCACCGGGACAGGGCGGACGGGGCCGGCAGCGGGCGATGCGCCGGTGGGCGCCTCGACGACGAGATCAGCCACCCCTCCCCCTCTCTGTCCGGCCGGCCATCCTACAAGGGAGAGAGAGCTCCTGCTAGGAGACGCGGCCGAAGTCGTCCTCCAGGCGGACGATGTCGTCCTCGCCGAAGTACTCGCCGTGCTGGACCTCTATGAACACGAGCGGGCTCCCGCCGGTGTTCTCGACCCGGTGGGCCGTTCGCCGCGGGATGTCGATGGCGCTGCCCGGCCCGACGGGCATCTCCGTGCCGTCCAGGGTCACGACGCCCTCGCCTGCGACCACGAACCAGTGCTCGGACCGCCTCTCGTGCACCTGGTAGCTGAGGCGGCGGCCGGGGTGCACCGAGATGTTCTTCACCTTGTGCCCGCTGCCGTCCTCGAGCACGGTGTAGCTGCCCCAGGGGCGCTCGTCATGTTCCAGCTCGACCATGGCCCTCATTCTGACCGCCAGCCGCGGTCCGCCGCGAAGCTTCTCGGCCCTTTGTCGTCTTCTGCCGGGCGAGGCCGCTCCGCCGGGGCGGCCGGGGCCGAGGAGGCGGCCGGCAGCTCGACGACGAAGGTGGCGCCGCCCCCTTTCGTCTCTGCCACGTAGACGGTGCCGCCGTGGGCGGCGACGATGGCCGCCACGAGCGAGAGCCCGAGCCCGCTCCCGCCCCGGGCCCGCTGGCGGGACTCGTCCGCCCGCCAGAAGCGGTCGAAGATCTTCGCCCTTATCTCGGCCGGTATGCCCGGGCCGTGGTCGGAGACGGCCAGGCGGACCCGCTCGCCCTCCTGGCGGCCGAGGAGCTCGAGCGGGCTGCCCGGTGGCGTGTAGGCGAGGGCGTTGGTGACGAGGTTGGCCACCACCTGGCGGAGGCGGGGGTCGTCGCCGAGGGCGACGAGCGGGCCACTCCCCCCGACGGTGACCGCCCGGGTCGGGTCGATCACGCGGGCGTCGGCGGCGGCGTCCTCCAAGATGACCTTCAGGTCGACCGGCTCGCGCTCGAGGGGCCGGCCCTGGTCGAGGCGGGCCAGCAGCAAGAGGTCCTCGACGAGGCCCGACATGCGGGCGGACTCGCTCTCGATGCGCCCGAGGGCGGCCGCCACGTCCTCGGGCCGCACCGAGTTGTTGCGGCCGACGAGCTCGGCGTAGCCCCTGATGGAGGTGAGGGGCGTCCGCAGCTCGTGGGAGGCGTCGGCCACGAAGCGCCGCAGCCGGGACTCGGAGGCCTCCTTGTCCTTGAAGGCCTGCTCGATCCTCGTGAGCATGAGGTTGAGGGCGCTGCCGAGGCGACCCACCTCGGTCCGCTCGTCGGTCTCGTCGACGCGGCGGGAGAGGTCCCCCGAGGCGATCTCGCCGGCGGTGGCGGCCATCTTCTCGAGCGGCCGCAGTCCCAGCCGGACGAGGAAGTAGGCGGCGATGCCCGCCACCGTCAGGATCGAGCCCGAGACGATCACCTCGAGCAGGATCACCTTGCCGAGGTTCGCCTCCAGCGGGGCGAGCGGCTGGCCGAGGACGAAGACCACGCCCACCTGCTGACCGAAGGTGATCGAGAGCGGCTCGACGACGGCCGCCATGCGGTAGCCGCCGCTCGAGCCGTAGACCGACGGGGAGGCCGGGCTGGCGGCCAGCCCCTTGCCGAGCTGGGTGAGCAGCGGCCGGCCGTCGGCGATGGCCCGCGAGAGGAGGGCGGGGGGAAGGCGAGGGGGCGAGGCGGCGGCCCCGCTGGTGGAGCAGGTGGTGTTGAGGTCGGTGAGCTTGCCCTGCAGGGTGTAGACGGCGGCGAAGGAGTCGTTCGGAAGGCCGTCGCAGAGATTGTTCGGCACCGTGAGGCCCCCGCTCGAGAGCTGGCTCCAAAAGCGGTGCCAGGAGACGTTCACCTGGGTGTCGGCGTTGGAGATGAGGGAGTTGCGCACCACCGAGTAGGAGACGACGTCGAGCACGACGAGGGCGAGGAAGACAAGCGCCAGGACGACTGCGATGATGCGGCTGCGGATGGCCACCGGCGGGCCAGGGTCCTCTCAGTCTCGGGGCGGGCGCAGGACGTAGCCGACGCCCCGCACGGTGTGGATGAGCCTCGGCTCTACGAAGTCGACTTTCTTTCGCAGGTAGGAGATGTAGGTCTCGAGCACACCGGCATCTCCTCCGAAGTCGTAGCTCCAGACGTGGTCGAGCAGCTGGGCGCGGGTGAGGACGCGGCGGGCGTTCACGAGCATGTAGCGCAGCAGCCGGTACTCGGTGGCCGTCAGGTCCACCAGCTGGCCGGCCCGGCGCACCTCGTGGGCATCGTCGTCCATCTCGAGGTCGGCCAGCACGAGCCGCTCGCCTTCTGTGCTGCCGCCTGTCCGGCGCAAGACGGCGTGCACGCGGGCGACGAGCTCGGCGACGCTGAAGGGCTTGGTGACGTAGTCGTCCCCGCCGATGGTGAGTCCGCGGACCTTGTCCTCGGTGGCGTCGCGGGCGGTGAGGAAGAGCACGGGCACCTCCCGGCGCTCGCGCCGCAGCCGCTCGGCCACGCTGAAGCCGTCGATGTCGGGCAGCATCACGTCGAGGATGACGAGCTCGGGCCGGAACGAGTCGAGACAGGCGAGGGCGGCGTAGCCCGACTCGGCCGTCTCGACGGCGAAGCCCTCGTAGCGAAGGGCCATGGCGACGAGCTCGGTGATGGCGTCCTCGTCGTCGACGACGAGGACGCGGCGACCGTCGCCGGAGCCGAGCGGGCTAGGAGCCGAGCTCACCTGCGGGTGCACCGTGGTCATGGCTGCAGTCTCCCAAGAGAAGCTGTGAGCATTCTGTGAGTAGCCTCAGTGCCTCCGGAGAGGGCCCTGGGCCACTCATGCGGCCGGGCCCGCCACGAGCCGCACGACCGCCTTGTGGTCCGTGCCGCCCCCCTCGAAGACGACCGTGACGGCGTCGCCGGGCGAGTGGGCGGCGAGCAGAGCCGTGAGGCGGCGCATGGAGGTCGTCGGCAGTCCGTCGAGGCGGAGGATGAGGTCGCCCGGGCGCAGGCCGATGCGGGCGGCCGGGGTGCCCGGCTCGACCTGGACGACGTTCACGGCGGCACTGGCCGTCTGGGCCACGAGGGCGACGTCGGTCCCCTCGATGCCGAGGTAGGCGGCCCGACCGAGCACGATGCCGGGGCGGCGGGCCCGGTCGAGGATCAGGCGGGCGATGGCGACGACCCTGTCGCTCGGGAGGGCGAAGGCCACCGCCGAGCCGGCCCTGCGGGTGGCGAGGGTAGAGGCGGCCGCCGTGTTCATGCCGATCACCTGGCCGGCGGCGTCGACGAGCGGGCCACCGGAGTTGCCCGGGGCGATGGGGGCGTCCGCCTCGATCATCCCGCGGAGGTGCTCGGCATCGGTCCCCGTCTCGCTCGTGGCTGTGATGGAGCGATCGAGGGCCGAGATGATGCCGGCAGTGACCGAGGGCACGCCGCCAAGTCCGAGGGAGTTCCCGATGGCGAGCACACCCTCTCCCACCTGCAGGGCCGCCGAGCTGGCGAAGGTGACCGTCGGGAGGTGGGCCGGCCCGCCGAGGATCCGGATGACGGCCACGTCGGTCGCCGGGTCGGCCCCGACGAATTGGGCGAGGTAGTGCCGGCGGCGGCCCGGCAGCACCACCTTTATCGTCGTGGCGCCGAGGACGACGTGGTTGTTGGTGACCACGTAGCCGTTCGGGGTGACGATCATCCCCGTGCCGGCCACCTCTGTCGGCCCGGCCGGGCCCGAGGTGATCGTGTCGACGTCGACCACTGCCGGGTCGACGCGGCGGGTGATCTTGGCCGTGTCGAGGGCGGGGGACTCAGCAAGGGAGGTGGCAGCCGAGGCCGTCGTCGGGGGCGGGGTCGTGGCTGCCCGCAGGGCGAGGGTGAGGACCGAGCCGCTCGCCACGAGGGCCGCGGCCAGCAGCAAGGCGACGGCCATGTGCCGCACGCGGCTGGCGCGGGGCCAGGCGTGCCAGCTCCAGTCGTCGTGTTGGTCCATATCACACCTCAGCGGCCGACATGAAAGCTACCCGGAACGATCAGTCATAGCTCGCTTCGAGCCGCCAGCTCCCCCTCTCCAGGGAGAGGAGGTGGGCCGAGCCGTCCTCCAGCACGACTTGCAGGCGGGCCCGCCGCCGCTGCGAGGAGGGGTCCCACCAGCGCTCCTCGAGCGGCCAGGGACCGGCCCAGGCCACGACGGGGCGGAGGACCCCGGCCCGCCCCAGCCGGGCGGGCGGGCAGCTCAGCCGGCCCCGGGCGCTCACCCTCACCTCCTCGCCGGTTGCTCCCTCCAGCTGGGCCGGTGGCGGCTCCCTGTAGACGACGGCGGGCGAGGGGGGCGGGAGCCGCCCCGGCCAGGGCGCCTCCTCCCGCCGCCGCCCCGGTGGCTCCCCCCAGGGCAGGAAGCTCACCTGCTCCAGAGGGCTCCTCCCCCCGCCGAGGAGGGCGGTCCCGATCGCCTCCGGGCCGAGGAGGCCCTGCAGCCGGGCGACGGCCCGCTCGAGGCCGGGAGGTGCCTCGGCCGCGCCGGAGAGGAAGCCGAGCTGGCGGCCGGAGCGAGGAGCCACCTCCCCGGCCGTGAGGCGGACGAGGGCGATGCCGGCGCTCGGGGCGCCTGCCCCGCCCAGCCAGCCCTCCAGCTGCCAGCGGACCCGGTCCACCATGGTGCGAGCCGAGAAGGCGAAGTCCGACCGCCACCACCTGCCCACCTCCTCGCCGTGGGCGCTCGAGGCCTCGACGAGGAGCCGGCTGCAGCAAAGGCCGGCCCGGGAGAGCTGGGAGCAGAGCTCCTCGGCCAGCCCGGCGGCGACGAAGGCGACCTGTTCGGCGCCCTCGAGTGGCTCCTCCAGCTCCTTTTCGACGCTGAATGCCGGCGGGGGGCCCTCGAGGCGGAGAGAGCGGTCGTCCTCCCCGCTCGCCAGCCGGTGGGCGGTGAGCCCCTCGCTGCCGAAGCGGGCCGAGACGACTGACTGCTCCAAGGCGGCCAGCTGGCCCATCGTGGCGATGCCGAGCCGCCCGAGCAGCTCGGCCAGAGAGGCCGCCCCGAGGGCCCCGAGCGGGAGCGGGGCGAGCCACCTCGCCGTCTCCCCCGGCGGGACGATCGAGCAGGAGCGGGCTGCCAGCCGGGCGGCAAAGGGGGTGTCGGCCACCCCGACACGGGCGGGCGGGCTCTGCGGCCCCCCGACAGCCGCGGCCGCCACGGTGGCGGCGGCCGCCATCTTGGCGGCCAGCTCCTCCTCGCCGCCGAAGTAGCGGGCCGGCCCGCGGACCGCAAGAGAGCAGACCCCCGGCCTCGTCAGCTCGACAAGGGGCGAGAAGGAGGAGACGGCCGAGAGGACCCTCTCGAAGCTGCGCAGGTCCCGGAGGGGGTCGTCGGCCACGAGGGCGAGCCCCGGGCAGGCGGCCTCGGCCTCCCGGCGGCGCTGGCCGGTGCGGACGCCTTCGAGCCGGGCGGCCGGCGAGGTGGCGACGACCCTGTTCGCCCGGAGGACGGCGCTCGGCCGGGCGATCACCCCGGCAGCGACGAGGGGCCAGTCCGGGCACCAGACGACGAGGGTGCGGCTCACGGGCGGACCATCGGGAGGTGCAGGTCCGCCTCCTCGCCGAGGACCGCCCCCCGCCGTGGCCGGGCGGCCGCCCCCCTCCCCCTCAGCTCCACCTCGAGCGCCCTCCCGGCCAGGAGGCCGTGGCCCTGCCCGAGGCCCGACCAGGAGGAAGAGACCACCTCGAAGCGGAGATCGGTCGGCTCTTGCCAGTGGCCCCCCCTGTCGAGCACGACAAGGGCGCTCGCCCTCTCCCGGGCCCGGGCCGCCAGCTTGCGGGCGTCGGAGGGCTTCACCGGGCTCTCGGGCGAGAAGAGGACGGACGGCACGGCGTCGAAGAGGGTGGCGAGGACCTGCTGCCAGCGGGGGCCGGGCCGGGGGACGAGGAGGAGGCGGCCGAGGACGATCCCCCGCTCGCTCGCCGCCACGAGCCCGAGGTCGGGGAGGCCGACCGCGGCGCACCAGTGCCCGGCCGCCGAGAGCCCGGCCAGCAGCTCGAGGGCGAGCGAGGTCGAGCCGGGTCGCCCGGGGGCGACGAGGGTCGTGCTCCCCCGTGGCAGGCCGCCGAGGGGAAGGAGGCGGGAGAGGGGCTCGCCGACGGGCAGGAGGTGGTCCCGGGCGAGCAGGGCCGAGCCGGCGGTGACGGCCTCGAGGCCACGCTTGGGAGGTGCGACCGGCAGGACGCTCACCCGAAGGATTATACGAACATCTGTTCGTAGCTCACCACCGCCGCAGCAGGGCCTCGGCGTCTGCGGCCATCTCCTCTACGACCTGGCGGGCCGTCGTCACGGACGAGAGCGAGCCCACCCCCTGGCCGGCGTAGAGGAAGGCCGTGTCGTAGTCGCCCTCCTGCCTCGCCTCGGCGAGCGCCCGGCGGGCCGCCGGGTCGGCCGCCAGCTCCTCCTCGCGGCCGTGCCAGCGGGCCGTGAAGGCGTTCGCGAGCGCACGCCCCCGGTACCTAGCCGGCCAGGGGAGCTCCTGGGCGACGTCGAAGACGCTCGTCGAGACGGTGTCGAGCTCACCGGCCTCGAGAAGGCGGCGCCTCCCCTCAGCTGGGGTGAGCGCCTCGACGGAGGCGAGGAGGGCGGTCCCGATCCAGGCCCCGGCTGCCCCGGCGGCGAGCACGGCGGCCAGCCCCCGCCCCGTGGCGATGCCGCCCGCTGCCAGCACGAGCGTCTCCTCCCCGACGGCCTCGAGGACACCCTGCAGCAGCGGGAGCGTGCCCACCCGGTCATCGCCGTGGCCCCCGCCCTCGCCCCCGCGGGCGACGACGACGTCGACCCCCTCGCCCTCGGCCCTCCTCGCGCTCTCGACGTCGCCGACCTGGGTGGCGACGGCGATGCCGGCCCGTTGCAGCGGCCCGAGGGCAGGGCGGTAGTCACCGAAGCTCACAGAGACGAGGCTCGGGCCGGCAGCGAGGGCAGCCTCGAGCTGCTCGGGCCGGCGGGCGAGGTTCCAAGCCATGAGGCCGATGCCGAAGCGGCCGGCCGCGGCCCGCGCCTCGTCTGCAGCCCGCCCGATCCAGTCGGGCTCCGCTCCCGCCCCGACGCCGATCATCCCGAGCCCGCCGGCTCGGGAGACGGCGGCCGCCAGCCCGCTCCCGCCGGCGCCGGCCATGGGCGCCCCGACGATCGGCAGTCCGAGCGAGAAGCGGTCGGTGAGCGGCGTGCGCAACATGGGCCCACCCTGCTCGGCGCGAGGGCCCGGCGCCAGCCGGGCAACCGCACTCAGGCGAGGGCGACCAGCTCGCCGAAGTCGTCGCTCCAGCTGTCCTCCACGCCGTCTGGCATGAGGACCACCCGGTCTGGCGAGAGTGCCTCGACGGCGCCCGGGTCGTGGGTGACGAGGACGATCGCCCCCTCGTAGGTGCGAAGCGCCCCGAGCACCTCGGCCCGGCTGGCCGGGTCGAGGTTGTTCGTCGGCTCGTCGAGGAGGAGGACGTTGGCCGAGGAGACGACGAGGCCGGCCAGGGCGAGCCGGGTCTTCTCGCCGCCCGAGAGGGTCCCGGCCGCCTGCTCGATGCGGTCACCCCCGAAGAGGAAAGAGCCGAGGATCCGGCGGATCTCCGCATCGGTCACAGCGACAGGGGCCGAGTGGCGGACGTTCTCGAAGACGCTCGCCTCTGGCCGCAAGGTCTCGTGCTCCTGGGCGTAGTAGCCGAGCTTCAGCCCGTGGCCGGGCAGCACCTCGCCGGTGTCGGGCTGCTCGACGCCGGCGAGAAGCCGCAAGAGGGTCGTCTTGCCCGCCCCGTTGAGGCCCAGCACCACCACGCGGCTCCCGCGGTCGACCGCCAGGTCGACATCGGTGAAGACCTCGAGAGAGCCGTAGGACTTGGAAAGGCCCCTGGCGGTGAGCGGTGTCCGGCCGCAGGGGGCCGGGGAGGGGAAGCGGAGCCGGGCGACCTTGTCGCCCTGGCGGACCGCCTCGAGGCCAGCCTCGAGCCTGAGGGCGCGGCGATCGAGGTTGTGGGCCATGCGGGCCTTGGTCGCCTTGGCCCTCATCCTGTCCGCCTGGTTGCGCAGCGCCACCACCTTGCGCTCGGCGTTCGTCCGCTCCCGGTGGCGCCGCCGCTCGTCGGCCGCCCGCTGGGTGAGGTAGGCCTTCCAGCCGACCTTGTAGACGTCGAGCTCGCAGCGGGTGGCGTCGAGCAGGTAGACGCGGTTCACGACCGCCTCGAGGAGGTCGGTGTCGTGGCTGATGACGATGAGGCCGCCCTCGTGGCCCTTGAGAAAGCTGCGCAGCCACGTGATCGAGTCGGCGTCGAGGTGGTTGGTGGGCTCGTCGAGGATGAGAGTCGGCGCCCCCGAGAAGAGCACCCGGGCCAGCTCGATGCGGCGCCGCTGGCCGCCCGAGAGGGTGCCCAGCTTTTGGGAGAGGACCCGCTCGGGCAGGCCGAGCGAGGAGGCGATCGAGGCCG
>JAJYQK010000011.1 GCA_021794645.1 Actinomycetes bacterium | reverse complement strand
TCTTCTCGGCCGGCACGCTGTCGGGGCGGCGAGAGGTGCCCCCTGAAGTCAAAGAGCTGCTGGCTGAGACTGACGCCTGTCTCTCGGAACTCGGGCGCCAGGTGGAGCCGGGAGACATCGAGGCGGCGGATTTTGTTCTCTGTCTGGCACGAGAGCACCTGCGGGAGCTCGTGGTCTTGGACCCAGGATGTTGGGAGAGGACTGCGACACTCCGTGAGCTCGTACGGAGAGGCTCCGCCATCGGACCGCGGACTGCGTGGGAGGAACCGTCTCAGTGGTTGCGACGAGCGCTCCGAGGTCGCGAGATGATGTCCATGGTGGGAGAGTCGCCAACCGACGACATCGCCGATCCCTACGGAGGCAGCCTGGCTGACTACCGGCGTGCCGACCGAGAGATCACTGGGTTGGTGCAACAGCTGGCCGATCTGCTCTGGCCCCGGGCCCCCTTGGAAAATGGCTGAGCCAGGTGTCGCGCCAGAGTCATCGGCTGGATTGGTGGCCCGCCCGCCCCTCAGCGAAGGGGATGCGGGCTGCACGCCCCCTCGCTGTCAGCTGCGGGCGCCCTCAGGGATCTCGAGGTCGACGCCTAAGCGCCTCAGGTAAGCCAGCCGCTTTTGCACAGCGGCAGTCCAGCAGCTGAAGTCCGACTCGAAGTGGTTGCGATCGCCTTCTTCATAGGCGTGCTCGAGCTCGTCGAAGGCAGCATCCTCCTGGTCGAGCAACTCCCGGTAGTGGTGGAGAACGTGATCGTCGATCACTCCGGTCAGGGTCATGGGCTGCTCCTTCCGTTGCTCCGCTGGGCGAAGGTTACCGTCCCGAGCTGAGAAGTTGATGGCTGCGGCGTGACAGTTCTGTGACGGTCAGGAGGGCTCCGGGCCGAGGGCCGTCGACACGGTCTCGAGAAAGTCGGCAGCGCCGACGAGACGGCTGATCTCCCCGCTCAGCTTCAGCCCGCCGGCTGCAAGGAGCTGGGCGGCGGTGAGTTCGCCCGAGGCGAGCTTTCTGAGGCTGTCGTAGCTCCCCGTCAGCATGACGTCCGCCTCGGCTGTCGGGCTCCGGTCGATGCGGGACGCCTTGCCGGGCTCGAGCACGATCGTCCAGCGGACCTCACCACCGCTCGGGGTCTCTCGGGCGATCTGCCCGATGCGGATGGCCGTGCCATCTCCGGCAGGAGTGGCCCGAGCCAGCCGGGCGGCCAGCTCTTCGAACCAGTCGTCGCTCAGGAACTCGGCGCTCAAACGAGCTGTCCCTGCCCTTCCCGGGTGGCCGCATGAGCCGCACCGGTGTAGGGCTCGACCTCTGCTGCCTTCATCGGGTCGGGTCGGCGCCGTATCTTCCTCCCGAGCCAGGCCACCGGGTCGTACATCTGGTCGACGACTCGTTCTTTCAGCGGGATGATGGCGTTGTCGGTGATGTGGATGTCCTCGGGACAGACCTCGGTGCAGCACTTGGTGATGTTGCAGTAGCCGACACCCATGCGCTCTCTGATGTAGGCCCTCCGATCGAGGGTGTCGAGCGGGTGCATCTCGAGCTCAGCGAGGCGCACGAAGAACCTCGGGCCGGCGTAGTGGGCCTTGTTCTCCTCGTGGTCCCTGATCACGTGACAGACGTTCTGGCACAAGAAGCACTCGATGCACTTGCGGAACTCCTGGCCCCGCTCCACGTCCACTTGCTGCATCCGGTAGCCCTCGGCCGGCCGCGGGGGAGGGGTGAAGGACGGGATGAGCTTTGCGACCTCGAAGTTGTACGAGACGTCTGTCACGAGGTCACGCATGACCGGGAAGGTCCGCATGGGCGAGACCGTGATGGGCTCGTCTGTCGGGAGGGTCGACATCCGGGTCATGCACATGAGCCGGGGCTTGCCGTTGATCTCCGCCGAGCAGGAGCCGCACTTTCCCGCTTTGCAGTTCCACCTGACCGCCAGGTCGGGTGCCTGGGAGGCCTGGATGCGGTGGACGACGTCCAAGACGACCTCGCCCTCCTGGGCCGGGATGCGGTACTCGACGAACTCGCCGCCGCTGGCGTCTCCCCGCCAGAGCCTCATCCTGAGCTCGCCCGTCGTGGTCACGGCGCTCACTTCTGCTCCTCCTTGGCGGGTGGCTCCGCCTTCTCGTCGCTCAGCTCTATGAGCGCCCTCAGCTCGGCCGGCATCTCGGGCTTTTCCTCCGGGGTGACGCTGTACTCGCCGTTGCGGTAGCGGCTAACCATGTTGACCTTCTCGAACTCAGGGTCGGCCCCGGGGTAGTCGTCCCGGGTGTGGCCGCCCCGGCTCTCCTTCCGCTCGAGGGCCGAGCGGGTGGTGCAGTTGGCCACCGCCAGCATCGACTCGAGGTCGAGGGCGAGGTGCCAGCCGGGGTTGAACTCCCGACCTCCTGTGACAGAGACCTTGGCGGCCCGCTCACCCAGCTCGCCGAGCTTCTCTTTCGCCTCGAGCAGCTCTGACTCGGTGCGGATGATGCCGACGAGGTTCTGCATCGTCTCTTGCAGCTCCCGATGCAGGTCGTAGGGGTTCTCGCCGTCGTTCTCGAAGAACGAGGTGGCATGACCGATCACATCTTGGATCTGGCCCTCGCTGATGCTCGTGTCGACCGGGCCGGCCTTGGCCCGCTCGGCGGCGGCCAGCCCGGCCCTTCGTCCGAAGACGAGCAGGTCGGAGAGGGAGTTGCCGCCGAGGCGGTTGGCCCCGTGCATCCCACCGGCCACCTCGCCCGCCGCGAAGAGCCCCGGCACGGCCGTCTCCTCGGTGTCGGCGTCGACCCTCACCCCGCCCATGATGTAGTGGCAGGTGGGGCCGATCTCCATCGGGACGGCGGTGATGTCGACGTCTGCCAGCTGCTTGAACTGGTGGTACATGGAGGGGAGACGTCTTCTTATGTACTCGGGCGAGCGCCGGGAGGCGATGTCCAAGAAGACGCCGCCGTGTGGGCTGCCCCGGCCCGCCTTCACCTCTGAGTTGATGGCGCGGGCCACCTCGTCGCGGGGGAGGAGCTCAGGGGGGCGACGGTAGTTGACCTTGTCCTCGTACCACTTGTCGCCCTCTTCGATCGTGTCGGCCGTCTCGTCTTTGAAGTAGGGCGAGATGTAGTTGAACATGAAGCGCTCGCCCTCTGAGTTCTTGAGGATGCCGCCGTCTCCTCTCACCCCCTCAGTGACTAGGAGGCCCCGGGCCGAGGTGGGCCAGATCATGCCGGTCGGGTGGAACTGGACGCACTCCATCTCGATCGCATCGGCCCCCGCCCAGAGCGCCAGGGCATGGCCGTCGCCGGTCGACTCCCAGGAGTTCGAGGTGAACTTCCAGGTCTTGCCGACCCCGCCGGTGGCAAGGACGACGGACTTGGCCGAGAAGACGACGAACTTGCCCGTCTCTCTGTAGAAGCCGACGGCGCCCACGACCTCGCCCGAGTCGTTCGTGAGGAGCCGGACGATCTTTAGCTCCATGTAGACGTCGATCCCGAGGCCGACGGCCCGCTGCTGGGTGGTGCGGATCAGCTCGAGGCCGGTCCGGTCGCCGACATGGGCCAGGCGGGCGTAGCGGTGGCCGCCGAAGTCCCGCTGCAGGATGCGGCCGTCTTCGGTGCGGTCGAAGAGCGCCCCCCAGGCCTCGAGCTCGAGCACGCGGTCGGGCGCCTCCTGGGCATGGATCTGGGCCATGCGCCAGTTGTTGAGCATCTTGCCGCCCCGCATGGTGTCGCGGAAGTGGACCTTCCAGTTGTCCTGCGGCCAGACGTTGCCGAGGGCGGCCGCCATGCCGCCCTCGGCCATGACGGTGTGGGCCTTTCCGAGCAGCGACTTGCAGACAAGAGCGGTGCGACAGCCGAGTTCGAGCGACTCGATGGCGGCCCTCATGCCGGCTCCGCCGGCGCCGATGACGAGGACGTCGTAGTCGTGACGGTCGTAGTCGACAGCTGAGATCGG
>JAJYQK010000024.1 GCA_021794645.1 Actinomycetes bacterium | reverse complement strand
AGGGCCCCGAGATCGCCCTCGAGGGGGTCCTCTGGGGGGGAGAGCTCGAGGTGGTGACGATCTTCGACAAGCCCGACCCCCTCGAGGGTCCCTACTTCGAGGAGACCTTCTACCTCGCCCCGAGCGCCCTGCCGGCGGAGGCCGCCGAGGCCGTCGTGGCCGAGGTGCGCCGGGCGGTCGCCGCCATCGGGCTCAGGGAGGGACCGGTCCACGCCGAGCTGCGGCTCCCGCCCGGGGGGCCGCCCGTCGTGATCGAGGTGGCGGCGCGCACGATCGGGGGGCGCTGCTCGAAGGCGCTCGCCCTCGAGGGCGGCGCCAGCCTCGAGGAGCTCATCATCGCCCGCGCCCTCGGCCGGGCCACCCCGGCCGCCTCGCTCGCCGGGCCGGCCGGCGTCCTCATGATCCCGATCTCCACCTCGGGCCGGCTCCGCGCCGTCCACAACCAGGAAAAGGCGCGGGCGCTGCGCCACATCACCGGCGTCGAGATCACCGTGCCGGCCGGCCAGGAGATCCGGGCGCTGCCCGAGGGCGACCGCTACCTCGGCTTCGTCTTCGCCGCCGCCCCGACCCGGGAAGAGGTCGAGGCGGCGCTCCGCCGGGCCGAGGCGACCCTCACGGTGGAGATCGATCCGCTGCCGGCCGCCCCGGCCGGTACGGTGGCCTAGGTGCGCCTCCTCTGTCTTTCTTCCTACGAGCTCGGCCAGCAGCCCCTCGCCCTCGCCGGCCAGGTGGCCCTCCTCGAGGCGGCCGGCCACGAGGTGGCGGCGGCCGACCTCTCGGTCGAGGGTTTCCCGGCCGAGGCGGCCAAGTGGGCCGAGGCCGTCGTCTTCTCGGTCTCGATGCACACGGCGACCGAGCTCTCCTTGCAGGCGGCCCGGCGCATCGTCGCCGAGCACGGCCGGCGGCCCTTTGCCTTCCTCGGCCTCTACGCCCCGGCGCTCGAGGGCCACGCCCTCGTCGCCCCGGGCGACCTGCTGGCAGCAGGCGAGGTCGGCGCCACCCTCAGCTCCTGGGTGGAGGGACTGCCGGCCGGCGAAGCGACCAAGCAGCCCGTGCGAGTCGAGATCGGCCCTCCCCACCTCCCGCCCGGACCCCTCCCGGCCCGCCACCGGCTGCCACCGCTCGAGCGCTACGCCCACTACAGCGAGGGCAGCCTCTCCCGCCTCGTGGCGGGCGTCGAGACGACCCGGGGCTGCAACCACAGCTGCCGGCACTGCCCTGTCGCCCCGATCTACAAGGGCCGCTCCCGCCAGCTCGACCTCGAGGCGGTGCTGGCCGACATCGACCAGGCCGTCGACCTCGGCGCCGGCCACATCACCTTCGTCGACCCCGACTTTTTGAACCGGCCCCGCCACGCCATGGCCGTGGCGACAGAGCTAGCCCGGCGCCACCCCGGCGTGAGCTTCGACGCCACCATCAAGATCGAGCACCTGCTGCGCCACGCGGACCTCCTCGAGCCGCTGGCGGCGCTCGGGCTCACCCTCGTCACCTCGGCCTTCGAGTCGACCGACGACGCCGTGCTCGCCCTCCTCGAAAAGGGCCACACCGCCGCCGAGGCCCGCCGGGCCGTGGCGCTCAGTCGCCGGGCCGGCCTCGAGCTGCGGCCCTCCTGGCTCCCCTTCAATCCCTGGACGACGCTTCAGTCCCTCTCCTCCCTCCTCACCTTCACCGCCCGGGCCGACCTCGTGGAGAGCACCGACGCCGTCCAGTACTCGATCCGCCTCCTCCTCCCGGCCGGCTCCCTCCTCCTCGAGCAGCCCGACCCGGTGCTGGCGGCCTCCCTCGCCGGCGCCTCGCCGGCGGGCAGCGTCGCCTGGCGCCACCGCCACCGGGCCATCGACGAGCTGCAGGAAGAGGTGGCCGCCATCGCGGCGGGCGACGCCGAGGGCAACGACCCGGCCGGCTCCTTTGGCGCCATCTGGCAGGCGGTGCGAGCGGCCGGGGCCGACCTGCCGGCCGAGCCGCCCCCGCCCGATCCCGACCTCGCCTCCGCCCGGGCGGGCTCCGACCGCCCCCGCCTCTCGGAGGCCTGGTTCTGCTGTGCCGAGCCGACCGCCGGCCAGATCGAGGCCGTCGCCAGCTGATGGCCGGGAAGAAGAAGGCGAGAGAGAAGGCCGCCCCCCTCCTCGAGGCGGCCCATGAGTGGGTCTCTTTCGAGGACCCCGAGGAGGACCGCACCTGGCTCGTCGACGTCACCTTCCTCGAGTCGCGCTGGGAGTGCATCTTCGGGCGGGGCTGTGAGGGGGTCCTCACCGGCCCGGCCGCCGAGCTCGTGCAGGGGTGCTGTTCCTACGGCGCCCACTTCACCGGCGAGGAGGACATCGCCCGGGTGGAGGAGGCCGCCCTCACCCTCACTGCCGCCCAGTGGCAGTTCCGGGCCAAGGGGCGGCGCAACGGGGTGGTGAAGCGGGCCGGGGGCGAGAGCGTCACCCGCCTCGTGGCGGACGCCTGTGTCTTTCTGAACCGCCCCGGCTTTGCCGGCGGGCCGGGCTGTGCCCTCCACCGCGCGGCGCTCGAGCGGGGGATCGAGCCGCTCGAGCTGAAGCCCGACGTCTGCTGGCAGCTGCCCCTCCGCCGCAGCGACGAGACCGGGCCGGACGGCCACGTCACGACGACGCTCGGGGAGTGGCAGCGCCGCCACTGGGGCGAGGGGGGGCGGGAGTTCCACTGGTGGTGCACCGAGGCACCGGAGGCCTTCGGGGGCGGCCGGCCCGTCTATCTGAGCCTGCGGGCCGAGCTGACGGCCATGACTTCCCCGGCGGTCTACGAGATGATCGCCTCGTACATGGAGGAAAGAGCGCTCCGGCCGGTCAGGCTCCCCCACCCGGCGCTCAGGGCTCAGTAGGTCGGGTCCTCTTCCTCCTCGTCCTCCAGCTCCTCTGAGTCGTGCAGGCACCAGGAGGCGTGCGGCTTGCCCGGCTCGGAGCCGCACTCGGGACACGGCTCTTCTTGCACCTCGAAGGCGCGCTTCAAGCTGCGCGCCTCCTCGAACCGACGGTGTCGTCCCTTCTTCACGAGCCGCTCCCAGAGAACTGGATCCTGCCCCGGCCAAGTGCGCCAAGCCGCAGGTCGAGGGCTTGGCGCCGCTGGCAGCATACCGTCAGCCGGCCCCAGCTGACCGCCGGTTAGGAGGGGCGAGCCGGCCCCCTAGGGTGAGCCCGTGGCCGAAGAGTTCCAGCCAGAAGAGATGGTGCAGCGCTTCAGGGAACGGGCCGAGGCGGTCCGCCGCCGCGGCCTCCCGCCCGTCGAGGGGCCCGAGCGCCAGCTGATCATGCGCCAGATGCAGCTCGACTATCAGGACTTCGCCATGCTGGGCGACGCCGAGGCGAGCCTCGAGGACGGCATCCTCACCCTCCGGGTCGACCTCCGCCCCGGCTGAGGCCCCCGCTCAGGTGAGCGGGCGGTGCGAGCGCTCCTCCAGCACAAGGGCGCCCGAGCCGTCGAAGGCGAGGGCGGCCTCGCCCTCTGCCAGCTGGCCGAGCATCCGGCCGAGCAGCTCGTTGCGCCAGCCCGAGACGAGGCGGCCCGCCGGGCGGGGCTGGAAGAACGAGACGAGGTCGGCCCGGGTGGCGAGGATGGCCGGGTCGATCGAGAGGTCGGCCGCCCGCTGGCCGACATAGGCGCTGGCAAGGGCGATGACGGGGCGGTTGGGCCGCTCGGCCGCCTGGAAGGGCGGGAGGCGCAGCTCCCCCGGCTGCAGCTGGCGGCCCCGCCTGACGGCCTCGAGCAGCTCCTCTGTGGCGTTGCCGCCGAGGTGGCGGGGGTCGACGCCGCGGGTGCGCAGCAGGTCCTCCCGGCTCGCCGGCGGCCGGTGGGCGAGAGAGCCGAGGGCGAGGTCGGAGAGGACGAAGCGGACCGGGAGGTCGAGGCGCTGGGCTCGGCGTTCCCGCCAGGCGGCCAGCTCCTGGGCGACCCCGCGGGCC
>JAJYQK010000073.1 GCA_021794645.1 Actinomycetes bacterium | reverse complement strand
CCGGGTCCTTCCCGTAGAAGTGGTGCATGTAGGCCGAGCGAGCGTGGTCGGTCTGGCGGAGCTCCCTCCAGGCCTCCTCCAGCCCCACCCCCATGAGGGCCGCCGCCCGGGCTGCCCGCGCCTCTCGCGGCGCATCGAGGCGCACGTGGAGAACGTCGTCCCGCTCGGCGAGGACGGCGGCGCCGGCCCGGCCGAGGATCACTCCTCCTCGCTCGGTGGCGAGCTGGGTCAAGACCGCCTCGGTGGCGGCCCGGTAGATCGTCTCGTCGTCGGTGGGGCGAGTCTGCATCCCGCTCGTGCCGAACGAGACCGGAGCGCCGATGGCGTTCACGAGCGCTCGCATCATCGCCCCCCGCACCTGCTCGTCGTGGGCGTCGGCCTGATCGGCTCGCACGCCGAGCGCCGCCGCCACATGGCGGGGGATGGCCCGGTCGACAAAGGGCAGATCGAGGCGGGCGGCCACCTCCCTTCCCACCTCCACGCCGCCGGCCGCAAAGGAGGCCGAGATGGTGACGACCCGCACCCGCCGCCTCCTTCCCGCCAGCGGTGTCGATTCGGCTGGCGCTGCTTCCACGCCCACCTGCCCGGCGAGCGGCGCCCGGCCGCCCCGCAGCCAAGAGGCGAGGGCAGAGACGAGGCACATGACAAGAGCGAAGGTGAAGACGATGCCGAGACCATGATGGAAGGGCCTGGCGATCATGTCGGAGAAGAAGCTGTGGCCCGTCAGCGCCGCCCGGTGGGTCGCCGAGAGTGACCCCAGGGTGGGGCCGAGCAGGCGCCGCATCGGGTTGTAGCCGAGGAAGGCGGCAAAGAGGATGGAGACGGGCGGCAGGTGGGCCACCCGGGCGGCGGCGGCGGCGGGGACACCCTGGCGCGCCAGGCTGTGGGTGAGCGCGGCCGGCAGCGTGGAAGAAAGGCCGACCACCATGATGGAGAAAAAGAGCCCGATCGAAAGCGTCATGCCGGCGTTCTGGAAGGTCGAGCGCATCCCCGAGGCGACGCCGCGGCGGTTGGGCGGGACGGCGTTCATGATCCCGGCCGTGTTGGGGGCGGCGAACAGCCCCATGGCGAGCCCGTTGGCGAGGAGGAGCAGGGCGAACCAGCCGTAGGCGAAGTCCGTCGGGAGCAGCATCAACAGCCCGAAGGTGACAGCGGCGGCCACCATGCCGCCGGTGGCAAAGGGGCGGGCGCCGAAGCGGTCCGAGAAGTAGCCCGAGACCGGTCCGGCGACGAGGAAGCCGCCGGTGAGGGGCAGCATGTAGATCCCGGCCCACAGCGGCGTCGAGGCGAAGCTGTAGCCGTGGAGTGGGAGCCAGATCCCCTGCAGCCAGATGATGAGCATGAACATGAGCCCGCCCCGGCCGATGGAGGTGAGGAGCGAGGCGACGTTGCCGGCGGCGAAGGCCCTGATCTTGAAGAGCGAGACGTCGAACATCGGCCGCCTGACCTTGGTCTCGACGACCACGAAGGCGACGAGCATCGCCGCCCCGCCGATGAGGAGAGCGAGGACGAGCGGGTTGAGCCAGCCCATGTCGGCTCCCCCGTAGGGCTGCAGGGCGTAGGTGATCCCGACGAGCACGGCGATGAGGCCGACGCCGAACAAGGTGTTGCCGGGGAGGTCGAGGCTGCCTCCCTCCTTGCTCGAGACCTCCTGCAGCTTCATGTAGGCCCAGATGGTCCCAAAGAGCCCGATGGGCACCGAGACGTAGAAGATGAGGTGCCAGTCGACGGTGGCGAGCAGGCCGCCCGCCACGAGGCCGATGAAAGAGCCGGCGATGCCGGCCACGGAGTTGATGCCGAGCGCCATCCCCCGTTCGTTCTCCGGGAAGGCGTCGGTCAAGATGGCGGTCGAGTTGGCCATGATCATGGCCCCCCCGACCCCCTGCACTATCCGCATGGCGATCAGGTAGATGGCGGCCGGGGTGCCGCCGAAGTAGGTGAGCGAGGCAGCGAGCGAGCCGACGGTGAAGATGGCAAAGCCGAGGTTGTACATCTTCACCCGGCCCCACATGTCCCCGATGCGGCCGAAAGAGACGACGAGGACGGCCGTCACGACCATGTAGCCCATCAGCATCCAGAGCAGGTAGCTCGTGTTGCCCGTCGAGAGCGGGTTGATGCCGATGCCGCGGAAGATGGCCGGCAGCGAGATGAGGACGATGGAGGAGTCGATCGTCGCCATCAGCATGCCGATGGTCGTGTTGGTGAGCGCCACCCACTTGTAGGCCCCCGAGCGCCGCGCCTGGCGCTCGGAGAGGGCGGCCGCGCTCATCTGCCCCCTCCGGGCTGCTGCGGCCGCCCTGGTGGATTTTCGAGACTCTGCCTGCTCACGCCCCTCCCAGATTTACTTAGAAGCCCTAAGTATATGGGGGCGGGGTCGGCCGGTCCCGGCTCAGCTCCTGAAGACGACCTGCCGCCAGGCCCTGCCGCCATCTGTCGTCTCGAGCAGGCCGCCGCCGCTCTGACCGCTCAAGATCGCATAGCCGCGGCTCGTGTCGCTGTAGCCGGCCCAGGTGAGGACGTCGCTCGACGGCCCGCGGTAGACGAGCCGGTAGGAGCTGCCCCCGTCTGTCGTGAGCACCAGCCCGGCGCCGGAGACCGCCGGCAGGGCGAGGGCCTCGCTGCCGCTCGCCGGAGCCACGAAGAGCCCGTTCGAGAAGATCGGCCGGCAAGGGCCTAGCGAGCTCTGCCCGCAGAGCGCCGGGGCAGAGCCCGAGCTCCACCCGCTCGCCGAATGCCAGCTGATGCCGCTGTCGGTCGAGACGTACGGGGTCGCCTCCATGCCGCTCGGGCAGGCGGCCCAGAGCGCGTCTGTTTGGCTGGCCGGGACGAAGACGGCACCACCGAGACCGGGGAAGCAAGGCGTGGAGCGGGAGACGAAGCTCGCTCCCCCGTTGGTCGAGAGCAAGAAGCTGACCGGCTTCGGCCCGTTGGCGACCGCCTCGGTCACCGCGATCCGGCTGCCGCTCACCGAGAGCTGGGAGTAGCCGGGGCGCCCCTTTGTGGGGAGCCTGATCGAGGTCCAGCCGGCCGTCCCCACCGTCTCGGAATAGAGGCCGCATTGCTGAGCGGGACAGGCGAGGGCGAATGCCTTGTCGCCCCCTATCTCGAGGGCGATGACCGGACCCGGCAGGCTCTGGCGCACCCAGCGGGCACCGCCGTCAGTCGTGGCGTAGATCTCCGGGCCGTAGACATAGCCGTCGCTGGCGTTGGCGAAGCGGACTCCTGGCCTCGAGGTGGAGCTGGCCGGCTGCACCGGTGCCGGCTCCTTTGTGAAGTGCTGACCGCCGTCTGTCGTCTGGAGGATCTCCTGACAGTCCGGGCGCCCCTGGCAGCCCGCCCCCTCGCCGAGAACCCACCACTGCTCGAGGCTGACGGCGGTGAACGAGAGCGGGGAGAAGTGCCGGTAGACGAGAGCTCCCGGTGCCGTCGTCGTGGTCGAGCTGCCGGCGCCATGAGGCCTTCTGACCCGGCTGTCGTGCTTTGGTCCCCCGCTCAGCCCGACCGCCGCCACGACCCCGCCGGTGAGAGCGAGCAGGAGCAGCCCGGCCGGCAGGGTGACAAGGAGCCGCTGGCGTCGCCGCTTGGCGGCGGCTAGCTGGCCGGAGCGCCCGATGGTCCGGGCGTAGAGCTCGTCGCGCTTTGCGGGGCCGCTTTGTCCAGGTGTGCTCATGCGTCGTCCTTCTTGGAGGGGTCCTCGAGGCTCGAGCGGCTGCTGCGCAGCCGCACGAGGCCGCGGCGGGCGTGCACCTTCACTGAGCCGACCGAGCAGCCGAGCAACGAGGCGATCTCCTCGTGGCTGAGCCCGACCATGAAGCTCAAGACGACCACCTCTCGCTGGCGGCGGGAGAGGCGGCGGAGGAGCGGCGCGAGGCTCTGCCGGAGGTCGACAAGCTCGGTGGCATCTTGGCCCCGGGTCGCCTCCGCCCCGCGCCGCTCACTCCTGACCCGTCGCCGCA
>JAJYQK010000086.1 GCA_021794645.1 Actinomycetes bacterium | reverse complement strand
GGCCGGCGTCCGGATCGAGGACCCCGAGGTCTTCGAGGCCACCCACCGGCTGGTGCTGGCGCTGGCGGGCGATGGCACGCTGTCAGGCCTACGGGTCGACCACCTCGACGGCTTGCGGGACCCGGAGGGCTACCTCGAGCGGCTGGCGGAGGCCGCCGGGGGCGTCTGGACAGTCGTCGAGAAGATCCTCGAGCCCGGCGAGGCCCTCCCTCGGCGCTTTCTCACCGCCGGCACCTCCGGCTACGACTTCCTCACCCGGGTCAACAACGCCTTTGTCGCCAGCGAGAGCGAAAAGCAGATGACAGAGCTCTACCAGCACTTCACCGGCGAGCTGGGGAGCTACGACACCGTCCTCAGGGCCGCCAAGCAGCAAGTGATGGCGAGCGAGCTAGCTGTAGAGGTCGAGCGACTGACGGGGCTGCTGGCCGGTATCTGTGCTCGGCACCGGCGCCAGCGGGACCACACCTGGAGCGAGCTGCGCAGCGCCTTGAGCGAGCTGGTCGCCAGCTACGGCGTCTACCGGACCTACCTGCGCCCGGGCCAGCCCGCCAGCCCAGCCGAGCGCGAGCACGTGGCCGCCGCGCTCGAGCGGACTCGCGCTGCCCGGCCCGATCTCGACGGCGAGCTACTGGGCTTCTTGGCCGAGCTCGCCATCGGCGACCACACGGGGGCAGAGGAGATCGAGCTGGCTCTCCGCTTGCAGCAGCTGACGGCGCCGGTGATGGCGAAAGGGGCAGAGGACACGGCCTTTTACCGCTACAACCGCCTCGTCTCTTTGAACGAGGTGGGGGGCGACCCGGGGGTCTTCGGCCGCCCTCTCGCCGACTTCCACAGCGACACGGCCGCCGCGGCGGAGGCCTGGCCAGAGGCGATGCTCACCATCTCCACCCATGACACGAAGCGGAGCGCAGACGTTCGAGCCCGCATCAACGTGCTCTCGGAGCTGCCCGACGGCTGGGCCGACGCCGTCGAGCGCTTCGCCGAGGTCAACGAGCGGCACTGGGGGAGAGCCGCTCCGGACAGGAACGCCGAGTACATGCTCTACCAGAACCTCGTCGGCGCATGGCCGATCGAAAGCGACAGGCTGGCGGCGTTCATGGCCAAGGCGACGAAGGAGGCCAAGGTCCACACCTCCTGGACCGACCCGGACACCGGCTACGACGAGTCACTCGAGTCGTTCGTGCGCGCTGTCCTCGATGACGGAGTCTTCCTCGCCGAGCTCGAGTCGTTCCTCGCCGGATCGCGGCTCGTAGAGCGCGGCTACCGGAACGGGCTCGCCCAAGTCGCCCTCCTTTGCACCTGTCCTGGCGTGGCCGACCTCTACCAGGGAAACGAGCTGTGGGACCTGAGCCTCGTCGACCCAGACAACCGCCGTCCGGTCGACTACGAGGTGCGTCGGCAGGCTCTCGCCCGGCTCGAGCGGGGCGAGCCCGGCCAGTTGCCGGATGGGAGCGCCAAGCTCCAGCTGGTCCGCGCTCTGCTGCGGGACCGCCGCCAGCACCCGGCGGAGTACCTCGGGGCGCCCTATGAGCCCCTCGAGGTGGAGGGGCCGGCGGCCGGTTCGCTCATCGCCTTCAAAAGGAGCAGTCGGGCCGTTCTGGTCGCCTGCCGGAGCACCCTCGGGGAAGAGGAGCTGAAGAGCACCACCGTTCGGCTGCCAGGCAGGCGAGGGCGCAACCTCGTCACCGGCGAGGCGACAGAGGGGGGCCGGGCCAGCTCGGCGGAGCTGCTCGGCCGCCTTCCCGTCGCCGTGCTGGCGACCTCGCCCGACTGATGCACCGCTACCGGGTCTGGGCTCCGGCGGCCGCGGAGGTGTCGGTCGAGAGCGACAACGTCGCCTACCCCATGGAGGCTGCAGGCGGCGGCTGGTGGGTGGCGGAGGTGACCGAGGCCACCGCCGGCAGTCGATACGGCTTCTCGCTCGACGGCGGTCCCCTGCGGCCAGATCCGCGCTCTGGCTTCCAGCCAGAGGGCGTGGAAGGACCCTCCGTCCTCGTCGAGCACGGCTCGTTCGCCTGGAGCGACGACGGCTGGCGGGGAGTGTCACTGCGGGGCGCCGTCCTCTATGAGCTCCATGTCGGCACCTTCACCCCGGCGGGGACCTTCGAAGCCGTCATCGAGCGGCTCGACCACCTGGTCGACCTCGGTGTCGACGTCGTCGAGCTCCTGCCCGTCGCCGAGTTCTCCGGCGCTCGCGGTTGGGGCTATGACGGCGTCGACCTGTTCGCACCCCACCACGGCTATGGCGGGCCGGAGGGGCTGAAGCGCCTCGTCGACGCCTGCCATGGCGCCGGGCTGGGCGTGGTGCTCGACGTCGTCTACAACCATCTCGGCCCGGCCGGCAACTACCTGGCCGAGTTCGGGCCCTACTTCTCAGAGCGCCACCGGACCAATTGGGGGGCTGCCGTCAATTTCGACGGACCGGGCAGCGACGAGGTGAGGCGCTTCGTGCTCGACAACGCCAGGCAGTGGCTGGCCGACTACCACTTCGACGGCCTTCGCCTCGACGCCGTGCACGCCATCGTCGACGACTCGGCTCTGCACATCCTCGAGGAGATGGCGACCGAGGTCGATGCCCTCGCAACCCATCTCGGCCGTCCCCTCTTCCTCGTGGCCGAGAGCGACCGCAACGACCCCCGCTTCGTCCGCTCCCGGGACGCCGGCGGTTACGGCCTCGAAGCCGCCTGGGCAGACGAGTGGCACCACGCCCTGCACGCCGCGCTGAGCGGGGAGCGGGCGGGCTATTACGAGGACTTCGGCAGCCTCGAGCTCCTCGCCAAGGCGCTCCGGCAGGCCTGGGTCTACGACGGCACCTACTCCCGCCATCGAGGGCGGCGCCACGGCCGCTTTCCAGCGGGGCTCGCGGGCCACCAGTTCGTCGTCTGCACCCAGAACCACGACCAGGTCGGCAACCGGGCGCTCGGGGAGCGGGCCAGCTCCCTCATGAGCGAGGGCCGGCTGCGGGTCGCCGCCGCTCTCCTGCTCACCGGAGCCTTCACCCCCCTCCTCTTCCAAGGCGAGGAGTGGGGAGCAAAGACCCCATTTCAGTACTTCACCGACCACGGCGACCCCGCCCTCGGACGGGCTGTCAGCGAGGGCAGGCGCCACGAGTTCGCCTCTTTCGGCTGGCGACCCGAGGACGTGCCGGACCCCCAGGCCGAGGCCACCTTCCTCGCCTCCCGTCTCGACTGGGAGGAGGTGAGGCGCCCTCGACATGCTGGCCTTCTTGACTGGTACCGGCGGCTGCTCGCCCTGCGCCGGAGCCTTCCTGAGCTGAGCGACCCCCGCCTCGAGAGCGTGCAGGCCTGGGCCGAGGAGGAAGAAGGGACGCTCGTCATGAGACGGGGGTCGCTACTCGTGCTCGTCAACCTCTCCGGTGAGCCGAGGCGACTCCTCGAGGGCGACGCCGAGCTGCTGGCGGCCTCGGCCGAGGGGGTGATCGTCGACGACGGTGTCCTCCTCCCGCCCGATGCCGTCGCCATCGTGAGAGTGCCAGCCGGGTCCTCCGGCGAGCACGTTGTTGCCGAGGGGAGGGTGACTGGGTGAGAGGCGACGGCACAGAGCGAGGGACCGAGCCCGAGGCCCCGGGCTCGTCACGGCGGTGATGAGCTCCGGGCTGCCAAGGGCACGATCCCAACTCCTTCTCGCCCTGGGAAAGCCTCCAAGGCCGGGCCGGGGAAGGCTCAGGTCGACGGGTGGTCGGCAGACCAACTGCCCGGTGCAGCTGGAGATGGCCCGCTGCGTGCTGGTGATGTCGTTGGTGGTCGTGGTCTCAGAGAGGGTGCGCCCGGATGGCCGTTGACCGCACGGCGGTGCTTTCGTCTGGCAGGCGTTTCAGCTGAATCGATTGGTCCAATCTGCTGATGCTGTCTCCCTATCAGAGCCCCCAGCCGAGGATGGATTTAGTCGGATCGACGCCATCACTTGTCGCAGTGTTGGCCTGGGCGGCGCCATCGGCCCTTTTGGACAAGGACGTCGAGC
>JAJYQK010000116.1 GCA_021794645.1 Actinomycetes bacterium | reverse complement strand
GATCTGGATCGTGCCGCCGCACAGCGCCCAGAACGCATTGAGCCTGAATCCACCGTCCCGGTACCTGTCTGGACGAGCTGAGCGCTGAGTTCGGCGATCTGCTGGGATTCGTCGCTCGATCGTGGACCGAAGCCGCGCCGGGACGTGTTCGACCAAGGGTCTCCGGTCTTTTTTCAACTGGAGGTCGCCGGGAACACCGCGAGCCGACCTCGATCGCGCGTGGTCAGGTCCGCAGCGCGCAGAGCCGCTCGAAGCAGGTCGTCCACTGTTCCGCCCAGGGCCATTTGGTCGGCAGGTGGAGCTGACGGCGTCGTGCGCGCCGTGTGATCCTGCCCGGCACTGCGAAGTAGCGGCGGCGAACGGTCTTCATCACCACCGGGCCGTCGATCCCAAGACCGAGCTTTGTGACCCAGCGGACGAGGTTGTGGGCGAGGGTCGCGAGCACCGCCCAGGCGCCGTTCGCGGAGAAGTCGCCCGACGGGCAGTGCGAAAGGCCCGAGCCCTCCTTCAGGTCTCTTATCGCGAGCTCGACGACGGCGTGGCGGCGGTGGTCGGCGTCGAGGCTGACGGCGTCACCGACGCGGTTCGTGATGAACGCGTGGTATCTGAACACGGGGAAGAAGGCGGGTTGTGTCTCGGCGAGCCTGGTGCGACGGACGATCAGGCGATGACCGTCGCCATATCCGGTCTCTGCGACCCATGCCTCGCCGTTGTCGGTGTACTCGATCGGGGTCCAGGTCCCCTCGTCGATGCCGGAGATCGCCTTTTTCACGCCGGGGTTCTGCGGTGCGGTGATCGAGTAGGCGACCTCGTGGTCCCGGCAGGCCTTCACGACGTGGCGGGAGTAAAAGCCCGAGTCTGCCCGCAGCGTGAGCGGCCCGGCCGCCCCGGCGCGGCGGCACCGCCCGACGAGCTCGCGCACAAAGCGCTCGGCGCCTCGCCCCGAGCTGGCCGAGCCCTTGCGGAAGCGGACGTGGAGCACCTCGCCCGTCTCTGAGCGCGTTGCCAAAAGCGGGTGGTAGCCGAGGACCTTGCTGTAGCCGTAAGCGGCACCGTGCTTCTTCTTGCCGGAGACCTCACAGATCGTCGAGTCCATGTCGATTGTCATCGACTCCTCACCCGGTCCCGCGCCAGCACCCCAGGCGCGCGTGAGCATCGTCTCGGAGAGCTTGTCGAGCTGGCGGAGGTGGCCGAAGCTGAACTTGCGGAGGAAGGTCCCAAGCGTGGATGGCGCCATCACCGGGTGGCCGAGCACCACGCCAGTGCTACCCGAGCGCAGCACGTCGGCGTCGTCAATGCACTGCGCGCCTGCGACCATCGCGTGCACGAGCGTGGCGACGCGCTTTCCCGGGAAGGGTCCCACGTCGACGAGTTCGTCTACAGCTTCTGTCAGACCGAGTTTCTCGCTCAGGGTAGCGACGAGCGCGAGCCCGGCCGAGGCGACCGCGTGGTCGTCGTCGAACATCACCGACAGACGCGACGGACTGTGCGAGGATGGCATCGAAAAGGTGTCCTTTGAACGAGGGCGAACGGGTCGTTTGGCGACACTCATTCTCCCTGGTCGGGACACCTTTTTCGCGGATGGTCAGCCGCTCGGGGACCTATCTACGCGGTGGATCCAGGCTTAGGATCCAGCCATGTCGTCACGTCGTGGCACACCTCGCCTCCTTGCTGTCGCCCGAGGCGACGAGCCAGCGGACCTACTCATAACAGGGGGCCGTGTCTTTCTCCCCGCCACGCGGGAGTGGCTCGACACCGCGCTCGCTGTTGCCGATGGCGCCATTGCCGGCTTCGGGCCGCGGGATGCACTGGAGAGCGTCGATGTCGGCGGTGCCGCCCTGACGCCGGGGTTCATCGACTCCCACATGCACCTCGAGTCGACCAAGCTCTGGGTGGACGAGTTCACCAGAGCCGTGCTCCCCCACGGCACGACTGCCGTCGCGGCCGACCCCCACGAGATCGCCAACGTCTTCGGGGTGCGCGGTGTCGCCGCCCTGGCAGAGGCGGCGAGCCGCCTGCCGATCACCTTCGGCATCGCAGCCTCGAGCTGCGTCCCCGCCTCGGTCTTCGAGAGCCCTGGCGCTGAGATCCACCCGCCCGAGCTGAGAGAGCTGCTCGGCCTGCGGGGCTCCATCGGCGTAGCCGAGGTGATGGACTTCCCGGGCGTCGTCCGGGGAGACCCCGAGGTGCTCGCCAAGATCGCTGCCGCCGGCGACCGGCGGGTGGATGGCCATGCCCCCGGACTGAGCGGTCGCCAGCTCGACGCCTACCTGGCTGCCGGGATCGAATCGGATCACGAGTGCACAGCGCTCGCCGAGGCCGAGGAGAAGCGGCGCAAGGGGATGTGGATCTTCATCCGCCAGGGCTCGGCCTCCCAAAACCTGGCCGCTCTCATCGGGACGGTGCTGGAACACGGCACCTCTCGGGTGGCCCTTTGCACCGACGACCGCGAGCCGGACACCCTTCTCGGCGCCGGCCACATGAACGACTGCGTCCGCCTGGCCGTCCACCACGGGGTGCCGGTGGAAGACGCTCTCGTGCTGGCCACGGCAAATGCCGCCGAATACCACCGCTTCGACCACCTGGGCTGGCTGGCGCCCGGCTACCAGGCTGACATCCTCGCCTTCGACGACCTGGCCAGCTTCGAGCCCGAGCTCGTCTGGCAGGCCGGACGCCTCGTGGCGCGCTCCGGGCAGGTGCTTGCTGGCGCGGTCCCCTCGACCCCGCCCCCATCGTGGATGTACGGCTCGGTCCACCTGAGCGGGACCCCAACCAAAGAGCAGCTCGCCCTGGAGGGACGGGGCGGCCTCTCCAACGTCATAGGGGTGAGCCCGCGGACGCTCTCGACCAAGCGGCTGCGGATGGACGTCGGGGCCACCGGAAGCGAGGTGGCCCGCATCGCAGTCGTGGAGCGCCACCGGCGCACCGGCCGGATCGGCCTCGGCTACGTCCACGGCTTCGGGCTGAGGCGCGGCGCCATCGCCTCCACGGTCGCCCACGACGCCCACAACTGCATGGTCCTCGGCGCCAACGACGAGCGGGGGCCGGCTGACATGGCGGTGGCCCTCGCCCGGCTGGCCGAGCTCGGAGGCGGCCAGGTGGCTGTCCTCGACGGCGAGGTGCTGGCCGATGTGGCTCTCCCCATCGGCGGCCTCATGAGCGACAAGCCGGCCGAGGCGGTCGCAGACGAGGTCGAGGCGCTCGCCAAGGCGGCGAGCGCCGGCCTCGGCGTGGAGCTCGAGGCTCCCTTCATGCAGCTGAGCTTCCTCGGGCTCTCGGTCCTGCCCGAGCTGCGCATCACCGACCGGGGCCTCGTCGACGTCGGCGCCTTCGAGCTGATCGCCCTCGAGGCGGGGGAGGAAGACTCCTAGCCGAACTGCGATCGGTAAGTGGCGTAGCTGACGACGGCCGAGACGGAGATGTCGGGCGCCCCACAGGGATAGAAACGCTGGCGGAACTCGAAGGTGCCCGCCGGCCCGGGCAGAGCAGCTTTCAGGTTGACTATCTCCGGGCAGGTCTTCTGCCCGTTCTCCTGCACGTCGGTGTAGGCCATGACGAAGGCGGCCGAGTCGTCGCCATCACCCGGGAGCGTTATCGCATGGGGGGAGGCCTGGAAGACCCCTCCCTGCCCCGAGTGGGAGAACTTGGGTGTCACCGTGCCCTTGGCGGGCACGAGGGTAAGCATGGGATAGCCGTCCAGGACGCACGGGCTGGAGCCGGTGTTGGCGATCGTGAAGGGCTGCTCGATCGTGCCAGCCGCTCCCCCGCCCGAGGCCTCGGTCACTCTCAGCTGTGAGTTCTGACAGGTGCTGTCTGTCGCCGTTGCCGGCGTCGACGACGTCGTGGTCGTCGTCGAGGCTGGGGCAGCCGTCGTCGACGTCGTCGTGGACGTCGACGTCGTCGTCGTGGTAGTGGTCGAGCTGGCGACGGGGTGCCGTTTCTTCGGCTTGAAGACGGCCGTCGGGGTCGAGCTGCAGGCCGCCAGCGTCCCGCCCGCCAAAAGGAGCGAGAAGAGGGCGACCGAGGTCCGCCTGAATGCCACTTATGACTCCCTTCCGGCATGGCTGCCGGCCCGCCTGGCCCCGCCAGTCACAGCTGGGTCGCCGCTGCCCGGGCCACCCGCGGAGTGCTTCCCCGCTCGTCCCAGTATGCCGACTCCGGCACGCTCGCCGGGGTCAGCCCCCGCCGTCTCCTCCCATCAGGGAAAGATGCCCCGGAGCTTGATGGCCTCCTCCAGGCGCTCGAGCGCCACTGCCACTGCGGCCCGCCGCAGCGTCACCTTGAGGTCGTTTGAGCGGGTCCAGACGGCCTGGAAGGCCGCCTCCATGATGCGACGCAGGCGGTCGGCCACGAGCCCCTCCTCCCAGGCGAAGCCCTGTCGCGACTGTGCCCACTCGAAGTAGGAGGCGGTTACGCCGCCGGCGTTGGCGAGGATGTCGGGCACGAGGACCACGCCGCGTCGCTCGAGAATCGGGTCCGCCTCCGGCACCGTCGGCCCGTTGGCGGCCTCCACGATGACCTTGGCTCCGATCTTCTCTGCCACCTCGGCCGTGATGGTGCCGTCGAGGGCGGCGGGCACCGCCAACTCGCACTCGATCTCCCAGATCTTGTCCGGCTCGAGCTCGTCGGCCATCTCGAAGCCCTTCACTGTGTGGTTCCTCGCCACGTGGTCCGCCAGCGCCACGGTGTCGAGCCCGGCGGGGTTGTAGACACCCCCGAAGGCATCGGTGACGGCCACCACCCGCATGCCGGCCGATGAGAGCAGGTAGCAGAGCGGGCCGCCCACCTTCCCGTGGCCCTGCACGACGGCTCGGGCCCCGGCCATTGGCATCCCGAGCTCTTGGAAGATCGAGCGGGAGGAGATGAGCACCCCCTGGCTGGTGGCCCCGACGTGTCCGCGGCTGCCGCCGATCGCCAGCGGCTTGCCGGTGACGACACCAGTGACCGCCTCGCCTCGCCACATGGAGATGGTGTCCATCACCCAAGCCATCACCCTGGCATCGGTGTTCACGTCGGGAGCCGGGACGTCCTTGTCCGGCCCGAGCAGGGTGGAGATGTCCATCGTGTAGCGGCGGGTGAGCCGCTCGAGCTCGTTGTCAGAGAGCTGGCTCGGGTCCACCTGGACACCCCCCTTGGCGCCTCCGAAGGGGATGTCGACCACGGCGCACTTGAGAGTCATCTCGGCTGCCAGCGCCATCACCTCGTGCGCTGTGACGCTTTGGTGGAAACGGATGCCACCCTTGCCAGGGCCACGGCTGACGTCGTGGTGGACCCGCCAGCCCGTGAACACCTCGATGCGTCCGTTGTCCATCTTGACCGGGATGGCCACCTCGAGCACCCGTGTCGGGGTCGAGAGGATCTTGTGGATGTCCGGGTCCAAGCCGATCAACGACGCGGCGTCGTCGATGTGCTCCAGTACTGCTTCCCACGGGTCCGCTGCGGGCATGTCTCCGTTGACCTCCGACTTCGGTTCGCCTCCAAAGCTACTCCCGCCGAGCCAGCGCGAACTCTCACACCGCGATCGGCCAACTCGGCCTACGCTCGGGTCGCATGACGTCTCCCCCCATCTCAGAAGAGGAGTTCGCCGCAAGAGCCCGCCACTTCCTCGAGGCGAACGCTGAGAAGCGGGTCGCCCGGGAGACGAGCTTCGGTGAAGGCCCTGACGAGGTGTCGGTGCTGCCAGAGCGGACACCGGAGGAGGATGCTGCAGAGGTCCGGGCGGCCAAGGAGTGGGCAGCCAAGGTCTTCGACGCCGGCTTCGGCTGGATAACAGGCCCGCCCGCCTACGGAGGAGGTGGCCTTCCCGGCTCGTTCCAGCGCATCTACTCCAAGCTCGAGGCCGGCTACGAGACCCCGAGCCAGGCTCCCCGCCTGATAGGGCTCGGCATGATCGCGCCGACGATCCTCGCCCACGGCACCGAGGCCGCCAAGAAGGCCTACCTGCGCAAGCTCTGGCGGGGAGACATCATCGCCTGCCAGCTCTTCTCCGAGCCGAGCCACGGCAGCGACCTCGCCGGGGTGCAGACGCGGGCGATCAAGGACGGAGAGGAGTGGGTGCTCTCGGGGCAGAAGGTGTGGACCTCGGGCGCCCAGTACTCCCAGATCGGCGAGATCATCTGTCGCACCGACCCGGAGGCGCCCAAGCACAAGGGCCTCTCGATGTTCATCGTCGACATGGAGGCGCCGGGCGTCGAGGTGCGACCGCTGCGCCAGATGACGGGCGGCGCCTCTTTCAACGAGGTCTTCCTCGAGGAGGTGAGGGTCCCGGCCGACCACCTCCTCGGTGAGGAGAACGGCGGCTGGACGGTCGCTCTCACCACCCTCATGAACGAGCGAGCGGCCATCGGAGGGGGCGGAGCGGGGGCCGGCGTAGGGCCAGCCCACCGCCTGCTCGATCTGATGCGCCACCTCGGGCTGCAAGAGGACCCGCTGCTGCGCCAGGAGTACGCCGATCTCTGGGTCAACCTCCAGGTGGCCCGGTGGAACTCCGAGCGGGCGCTCTCCAAGATGCGGGCGGGACAGCTGCCCGGGCCCGAGCTGTCGACGGCCAAGCTCTCGCTCACCGAGAACATGCGCCGGACAGCAGAGCTAGCTGCCCGCCTCCTCGGACCACGAATCATCGCCGACACGGGCGAGTGGGGCACCTATGCCTGGTCGAAGTACCTGCTCGGGGTGCCAGGCATGCGCATCGCCGGCGGCACCGACGAGGTCATGCGCAACATCGTCGCCGAACGGGTGCTCGGGCTGCCGAAGGAGCCCTCTGCGAGCAAGTAGCTCCGCCCAGCCGGCCGGCTTGTAGCAGAGGCCTGCGACAAAGGCCCACGAGCGGCGGTGGATCGGCGTGCAGCCGAAGGCCTGCAACGCCATCTTGTGGGCGGGCGCAGGGTAGCCGCGGTTGGAGTCGAAGCCGTACCAGGGATAGTGCTCTGCCTCGGCTGCCATCAGGCGGTCGCGGGTCACCTTCGCCAGCACCGAGGCCGAGGCGATCGAGCGGGCGGTGGCGTCCCCCCGCACGATGAGACGGACGGGCGGAAGGTCGGAGGTGGCGGCGGCCTTGTCGACGAGGAAGTCGAAGCGGCCGTCGAGGAGCACGACGTCGGGACGGACGCCCAACTGGTCGAAGGCCCGCCGAGCGGCGAGGCGCTGGGCGACGGTCATGCCGAGCTCGTCGCACTCCTCGCTGCTGGCATGACCGACCGCCCAGTCCGCCAGAGCCCTTGCGAGTGGGGCGAAGAGCCGCTCCCGCTCGGCCAGGACCAGCTGCTTGGAGTCGCGCACACCCCTTGGTATCCGCCGGCCGCCGCCCTGTCGCACGACGGCGACGCCAACCGTCACCGGGCCGGCCCATGCCCCCCGGCCGACTTCGTCCATGCCGGCCACTGCCTCGCAGCCCTCGGCGAAGTACCGGCCCTCGATGCGAAGCGATGGAGGGCTTGCTGCCACGCTTCGACCGTAGCGCCGGTGGAGGTGCCCCGTCGGTGGTAAGTGCGACTTGCTTCACGACAGCATTGCTTGCAGCAGAGATAGCCTGGCGCAGTGCGCCTTGCAGCAAAGCTGTCCGCCGCCCTGCTCGCTCTCTCCCTCGTGGCCGGCGCCTGCACCAACCCAGCCGGCCGGCGGGCCGGGGCGACCACTGGCGGCACCGCCAGCCTGGCAGCGGCAGGCTCCCTAGAAGGAGTCATCCAGAGCCGCCTGCAGCCGGCCTTCGCCCGCTCGAGCGGGGATCACCTCGTAGCCAAGTTCGCCGGCTCGACCGCCCTGGCCCAGATGATCAAGGACGGTGAGCTCGCCCCCGGTGACTTCCTCTCGATAGGCGAGGGCGCCATAAGGGCACTCTGGCCCGGACGGGCGCGCTACTCGCTGACCATCGCCACCGACCCCCTCGTCCTCGCCTACTCCCCGAAGAGCCGATACGCCTCCCAGCTGGACCAGATCCGGCTGCATCGAAGGCCTCTCGCCGATCTGTTCAAGGTGCTCGAGTCGCCTGGCTTCCGGCTGGGCCGGACCGATCCCAACCTCGACCCGCAGGGTGGCTACTTCATCCTCATGTTCGAGCTGGCCACCCGCCTCTACCACCTGCCCGCCGACACGGTCGCTCGCATCCTCGGGGTCACGAAGGCGACCCCCACCGGGTCCTCGGGCCAGATCGTCGACGAGGACGCCCTCGCCACCGACATCGCGAGCGGCACCTTCGATGCCGGCAGTGAGTTCCTGACCGAGGCGCGTCAGTACCACCTCGAGTACATCAAGCTCCCCGCCGCCCTCGACTTCGCTGACCCGAGCCAGCTGGCGCTGTACCGCTCGATCAGCCTCCCGCTCGCCCGCGGCTTGTTCCGAGGCGGGCTCATCACCCTCGATGTCACTTCGGTGCTGGCCCCGCCCGGCCGTCCGGAGGCACCAGCTGACAGGTCCGCTGCCGGGGCGTTCCTCGCCTTTCTTCTCTCCCGAGAAGGCGAGCGGCTCCTCTCGGCTGCCGGCTATCAGCTGCACCGTCCCAGCCTCAGCTATGCCCCGGGCTGGTCGAAGCCGGCGCAGGTCCTCCCCCGCCCGGTCCTCCGCCAGTACCGTCGCCTCGGGGGCTAGCCGGATGCCTGCCGCGCTGCGGAGGGCGAGCACCGTCGCCTCGATCACCGCCGCCGCATTCTTCTGGGCGATCCTGCTGGCGCCGCTGGTCGAGCTCTTCGCCCACCTGTCTTTGCACGAGATCTCGCGGGCCCTGACCGAGAGCGGCAGCCCTGGTTTCGGTCCTCTCTGGCGCTCCCTGGCGGCGAGCGCCATCGCCCTTGCGGCGATGGCCGGCCTCGGGACGCCGCTCGCCTATCTGCTGGCCCGGGGGCGGCTCCCCTTGGCCCGCCTCATCGAGGCCGGCCTCGTCGTCCCCCTCGCCATGCCGCCCCTTGTGATCGGCCTTCTCCTCATCTTCCTCATCGGCCCCGCCTCCCCGCTCGGCGGCGCCCTCGGCAATGCGGCGCCGAGCATCTTTGGCATCAACACCTTCTTCGCCCTCGTGGTGGCCGAGTTCTACGAGGCGGCCCCGTACTTCGTGCTGGCCGCCCACGCCGCCTTCTCCTCGGTGCCAGAGCGCCTCGAGCAAGAGGGCCTGCTCCTCGGCGACAGCCGGCTGCAGGTCTTCACCCGCGTCACCCTGCCGATCGCTGCCCCCGGCCTCGCCGCCGGCATCGCCATGGCCTGGGCTCGCGCCATGGGGGCCTTCGGCGCCGTGGTGATAATCGCCTATGACCCGCCCGGCCTGCCGATGGCGATCGACACCGGCCTGCAGGCCTTTGGGCTGAACGGTGCCCTCCCTTACGGCCTCCTCCTCGTCGTGGCGGTCTTGCCACTGCCCCTCATCGCCCTTCTTTGGAGCTCGCGGGCGCGCACGAGACGGAGCTCTCCCTCTTTCCACCACGGTGACCTGCTCGCCCTGGTGCCGCCGGGGAGCCTCGAGGAGCCGAGATGAGCGGTCTCGAGGCGGAGCTCGTGGTCGCCCGGCGGAGCTTCGCCGTGCGGGCCGCCCTCAGCGCCGCCCCGGGCGAGCGGTTGGCGCTCTTCGGACCCTCGGGCGCCGGCAAGACCTCGCTCCTCGAGGCGATGGCCGGCCTCGTGAGCCCGCGGTCCGGCTGGGCCCGCCTCGATGGCAAGGTCCTCTCCCTTCCTCCCACAAGAAGGGGCAGAGGGCACACCGGCCCCCACGCCGGAGCCGTCGGCCGCGTCTCTTTCGTCCGCCAGCCGACGGCGCTCTTTCCCCATCTGCCCGTAGCGGCCAACATCGCCTACGGCACCTCCGAGCAGCCGCTCGTGGCGGAGATGATGCGGCGGCTCTCAGTGGTGGAGCTCGCCGGCGCCTACCCGGCCTCCCTCTCGGGCGGACAGGCCCAGCGGGTGGCGATCGCCCGCGCCCTCGCCCGTCACTTCGAGCTGTTGTTGCTCGACGAGCCGACGACCGCCCTCGACGCCCGGGCGGCGGCCCTCTGCTGGCAGGTGATAGAGGAGAGGTGCCGAGAGGAAGGCGCCATCGCCCTCCTTGTCACCCACGACCTGCCCGAGGCCCAGGCCTTCGGCGACCGCCTGGCGATCATCGACCGGGGCGAGCTGTTGCAGCTGGGCGACCCTCATGAGGTGGTGAGTCGCCCTGTCTCCCGCCGAGCCGCCGAGGTGCTCGGCTACAACACCTTCGTCGCCCTCACACGGTGCCGCGAGGGCGGCCAGCTCCCCGCCGGCGACGGCGAGAGCCTCGAGCTCGCCCTCGACCCGAGCCGGGTCCGCCTGGGCGAGCACGGGGCCGAAGGCCCTGTTTTTCGCGGCAAAGTGAGCTCTTGCACACCTCACCGGGCCGGCTTCCGGCTGGAGCTGAGAGTAGGACCGGGCCAGCTCGTCTCGCTGCCGGGACGGGGCCTGTTCGCCACGGCGCGAGAGGCGTGCATCGCGCTAGATGTAGATGGCAGCGTAACTCTGGGTAATGAGTTACTTGCGACGGCGGTGGCTCCTCCCGCGCTCGTCGAAGGGAGCCAGGACATGGAGGACAATCTGTGAGCGACACGAGACGTCAATCCGACGACCGCCTCCGGCTGACTCGCCTCGCCCGCGGGCTCTCCCAGGGGGACCTGGCGAGGACGGCGGGCGTGACCCGGCAGGCGATATCGGGGATCGAATCAGGGCGGTGGTCTCCCTCGCTCGACGTGGCCCTCGCTCTCGCCCGGGCCCTCGACTCGACGGTCGAGGCCCTCTTCGGCGAGGCGAGCGAGGCCCCGCCGGTCCGCAGCCGCCTGGCCGTGCGCTCCGACCTCCCGCCCGGCGCCAACCGGGAGCCGGGCCGGCTGCTGCTCGCCGAGGTCGCCGGAGACACCGTCGCCTTCCCCCTCTCCGGCGACCACACGATGATGCCCGGGTTCATGCCCGCCCTTGCCACCGGCCCTTCCAGCCCGGACGACGCCATCGGGCGGCGCAGCCGCGCCCGCGATGTCGAGGCGCGCCGCATCGCCGCCCCTACGCCGACACTCGCCGTCGCCGGCTGTGACCCAGCGCTCGCCCTGCTGATCGGGCCGCTGCAGCGCCACGACCCGCCGGTCAGCCTGGCCTGGTGGTCGACCAACAACACCAAGGCGATCGAGCTGCTCGAGTCGGGCACCGTGCACGCCGCCGCCCTCCACCGCGGTGTCGGGGCGACTCCCCGCAACAGGCCCGGCATAGAGGTGGTCGGCTTCGCCTCGTGGCGGGAGGGTCTCGCTTTCCACCCCCGGCATCGGGGCCGTATACGCGACATCGGTGACGTCGTCCGCCAAGGGCTGCGCATCGCCAACCGCGAGCAGGGAGCTGAGTCCCGGCGCCTCCTCGACGTGGAGCTGAACCGCCTGCGCATCGAGCCCTCGCAGGTGCCCGGGTATGGCTCGGAGGCGAACGGCCACCTTCTCGCCGCCTCGGCCATCTCGGCCGGCATGGTCGACGCCGCCGTCACCTGCGAACCAGCTGCCCTCGCCTACGGGCTCGAGTTCGTCCCCTGGCAAGAGGAGGTCTCAGAGCTCTACATCCCCCGCTCCCTCGTCGGGAGCGTCGAGGTGAAGGCGCTCCTCGACGCCTTGGCCGGCCGCGAGCTGCCCGCCCAGCTGGCGGCGCTCGAGGGCTACGACGCCGATCCCTGCGGGCGGTTCATGGCGGCTTGAAGGGATCTCAGCCCTGGCGGATCGACTCGACGGCCCGCTCGCCGGTCTCCCTGAGGGCCGCCAGGTCGGAGCTGAGGTCAGAGAGGCGCCGCCAGCGCGTGCCTTGCTGGCGCTCGGGAGAGGCAGGGGCGCCGGCTCGGCGCACGCTCCAGAGAGGCACCCGCCCGATGTCCTTCAGGGTCCGGGGCCGGAGCCGCCGCCAGGCGAAGCCATCCTGGCCGCTTTCGGAGAGCTCGGCGTGGATCTCGTCGCTGCAAAGGACCGAGCCCGGGTCGGCGATGGAGACGACGCGGGCGGCCCGGTTGACCGTCGTACCGAAGAAGTCCCCCTCCCGTAGCAGCACGGGACCGGCGGCCAGACCCACCCGCACGTCGGAGAGGAGCTCGTCGTCGGCGTAGGCGTCCACCAGGTCGAGCCCGATCTGCAGGGCCGTGGCTGCCTCGTCGCAGACGAACATGACCTCGTCGCCGATCATCTTCACGGGCCGGCCGCCGCCGGCGACGACCGTGCCGTGGGCGAGGTCCTCGAAGCGATCGACGACGGCGACGAGCGCTTCGGCGCTCAGCTGGGAGGAGAGGGCGGTGAAGCCGACCATGTCGGCAAAGCCGACAGCCAGCTTGGCCGCCACCGACTCGTCGTAGGCGCCTGCCCGCCGGAGAGCGGCGTGCCGGCGGGCCGCCGCCTCGATGTGGCGCCGCCAGGCGTAGATGATCAGTCGCTCCATCGAGGGCAGCACTAGCTCGGAGGAGAAGGCGATGGCGGCCGCGAGGAGCAGACCGTCGTCCTTGGCGCCGTCCGCCCAGGCGGGGCGCCCCTGCTCTCGGGCGGTGGCGTCGGCGGAGGAGACGAGCGTGTCGGCCAGGCGGGACATCGACTGACCGAGCACCCGGGTCACCTGGATGGCGTTGTCGAGGCTGGCAACTCCCATCTCCGTCATGCCCCGGATGGTCGAGAGAGCCTCGACGTCGTGCTCGTTGAAAGTTGCCTCCTCGCCCGGGGCCGGAAAGCCGAGCGCCCGCCAGAGCCGGCCGGCCTGCTCGATGTCCATGCCCGAGGAGTCGCTCACCTCCTGGCCCGTGCGGGCCGTACGGCCGGCGAGAAGGAGCCTGTCGATGACGAGCGACTCGAGCTGGTCTGCCGCCAGGGCAGCTTCGAACTCGGCCTCTGTGACGCCGCGGGAGAGCAAGAGGGCGCGCAGGCCCTCGATCGTGTCCTCGCGGGTGCTGGCGGCAAAGATCGGGCTCTGCTCGGCCACGCGGATCCTCCCCTCGGCTCGTCTCCACGCTACCGGGGCGCCTTAGCATTGGGCCCGTGCGGGCTCTCCTCGTGCCGATAAAGGCCTTCGCCACCGCCAAGGCGCGCCTTGCTCCTGTCCTCGGTGCGAGCGACCGTATCGCCCTCGCCCGCCAGCTGGCCGAAGGCGTGCTCCGGGCGGCGGGGTCGCTCGAGGCCTTCGTTGTCTGTGACGACGAGGAAGTATCGAGCTTTGCCGGCGGGCTCGGGGCCCGCGTCATCTGGACGCCCGGCCTCGGACTCTCGGGAGCGGTCGCCGCCGGCGTCTCGGAGATGGCGCTCGCCGGCATCACCACAGCGGTGGTGGCCCACGCCGACCTCCCCCGGCCGGCCCGTCTGGCCCCGCTCTCGCAGCAGGCGGCGGCAGAGTCCGTCACGATCGTGCCCGACCGCCAGAAAGACGGCACGAACGTCATCTGCCTCCCGACAGCGGTGCCCTTCACCTTCTCCTACGGTGCAGGCTCCTTTGCCCGCCATGTCGAGGAAGGTCGCCGGCTGGCGCTCGAGGTAGTCGTCATCGAGGACGACGAGCTCTCGATCGACGTCGATCTGCCGAGCGACCTCGCCTACCTCGGCTCAGCCAGCTGAGCCGGGACCACCCCGCCCGGCCGCAGCTAAGTTCAGGCGCCATGTCGATCACCCTCAACCTCGAGACGCCGAAGGTGGCGCTGGCCGTGGGTGCCCACCCCGATGACATCGAGTTCGGCTGTGGCGGCACCCTCGCAAAGTGGGCAGCCGATGGCTGCCAGATCCACCACCTCGTCTGCACCGACGGTTCCAAGGGGAGCTGGGATGCTGCAGAGGACCCGGCCCAGCTCGTGGCGGTCCGCCGGCTCGAGCAGCAAGAGGCCTCCCGCGCGCTCGGGGGCAAGGGCGCCGTCACCTTCCTCGGTTGGCCCGACGGCGAGCTCGAGTCGGGCCTGCGCCAGCGGATCGAGGTGGCGGCCGTCATCAGGCGGGTCCGGCCCGACGTCGTGCTCGGGCACGACCCCTGGAAGCGCTACCGCCTCCACCCAGACCACAGGAATGCCGGCTACCTCGTGACCGACGGCATCGTCGCCGCCCGCGATCCTCTCTTCTTCCCGGAGCTGAACCTCGAGCCGCACCGGCCCGGCAGCCTCCTCCTCTGGGAGGCAGATGAGCCGGACCACGTCGAAGACGTCACCGGGCAGATCGAGGCAAAGCTCGCAGCCCTCTACTGCCACCGCAGTCAGCTCCGCTCGACGATGGGCATCAGCGCCGCCGGGGCGCCCCAGGAGTCCGACCCCGAGGTGAGCGAGTTCCGCCGCCGCCTCGTCGCCCGCCTGGCCGAGCAGGGCGCCCTCGCCGGCGTAGCCCTGGGCGAGGCCTTCAAGCGGATCGACCGCCTCTAGAGACGAGAAAGCCCCGGACCGGCAGGCCGGCCCGGGGCTTTCTGCAAAAAAGCGTCAGCGACGCTTCGTCGTCTTCTTGGCCGTGGCCTTCTTGGCGGGGGCCTTCTTCACCGCCGCCTTCTTGGCCGGGGCCTTCTTGGCGGGGGCCTTCTTCACCGCCGCCCTCTTGGCCGGGGCCTTCTTGGCGGGGGCCTTCGTCGCCGCCGTCTTCTTGGCGGGGGCCTTGCTGGCAGCCGTCTTCTTCGCCGCCGTCTTCTTGGCGGTCGCCTTGGTCGCGCTCGCCTTGCGGGCAGGCGCGGCGCTGTTCGACGAGGCCGTCGGCTTCGGGATGGCGCCGCGAGAGTTCAGCTGCGACTTGAGAGTCGCCCCAGCCGAAAAGGCGATGCCCTTCGAAGCCTTGATGCGAACCGGGGCACCAGTCTGCGGGTTGCGCCCCTGACGGGCCGCCCGGTCGCGGGGCCGGAAAGTGCCAAAGCCCGTGATACGCACCGAGTCACCGCCGCGCACTGCCGCAGCGATCTCGTAGATCGTGTGCTCGAAAGCAGCCTCGGCGTCGCGGCGGCTCAGCCCCGTCGACTCACTCACCCGGGCGATGAGCTCTGTTCTGTTCACCGACACCTCCTGTTAGGGACGCTAGAAGTCGACGTAATACAAGAGCAATTCTGCAAGAAATGCAAGCATTTCCGAATAACGCCGCTGGCTACTGCCAGCAAATAGGGACTTTCGGCGGTCAGAACAGCTGCACTGCCAAGTTCGTCAGGGCCCGAAGTCCTTTTGGAACAAGGTATTTCCGCCCCATTGAGTCTCTGGAGCCAGCCCGAGAGCCAGTCGGGCCCGAGAAGGCTCAATCAGTTGACGAGACGCTCGCGCCCCTCCCAGTACGGCTGGCGCAGCTTGAACTTCTGCAGCTTGCCGGTGGCAGTGCGAGGCAGCTCCTGGCGGAACTCGACGCTCGTCGGGCACTTGAAGTGAGCGAGCAGACCCCGACAGTGCTCTATGAGGGTCTCGGGCTCGACTGAGCCGACGAACTCCGCCCGCAGCACGACGAGCGCCTTCACGGTCTCTCCCCACTTGTCGTCCGGCACACCTATGACGGCCACCTCGGCGACAGCCGGGTGGGAGTAGAGGGCGTCCTCGACCTCGATCGAAGAGACGTTCTCGCCCCCAGTGATGATGACGTCCTTCTTGCGGTCGGCGATGACGACGAAGGCGCCGTCGAGACGGCCGCCGTCTCCGGTGTGGAACCAGCCGTCCACGAGGACCTTGGCCGACTCCTCGGGCTGGTTCCAGTAGCCGGCGAAGACGTGGTTGGAGCGGGCGAGCACCTCGCCCTCTTCGTCCACCGCCATCCGCACTCCGATGGCGGGGACGCCGGCCCGCGAGAGGTTGCGGGCCCTGGCAGTCGGCTCGAGGCCGTCCCACTCAAGCGGGGCACGGTTGATGGTGAGAAGGGGGGAGGTCTCGGTCAGCCCGTAGATCTGGATCAGCTCCCAGCCGAGCTCTGTCTCGACCCTCTCTATCACCGAGCTGGGCGGAGGCGCGCCGGCGACGACGAGGCGGACGGTGTCGCGCCCGGGCACCTCTCTTCCGGCCTGGCGGCGCTTCTCGGCTGCCCCGAGGATGGCGGCGATGACCGCCGGCGCCCCACACATGATCGTGATGCCCTCACTCGCCACGCGCTCGAGGATCGACTCGCCGTCGATCTTTCGCTGCACGACGTGACGTGCGCCCATGCCGGTGGCGGCATAGGGCATCCCCCAGCCGTTGCAGTGGAACATCGGCAGGGTGTGCAACAGCACGTCGCGGTCGGTGACGGTCGTGTGCCAGCCGAAGGCGATGGCGTTGAGCGTGCAGTTGCGGTGAGTCAGCTCGACCCCCTTCGGCCGCGCCGTCGTGCCGGAGGTGTAGTTGATCGAGCAGGTGGCGTCCTCATCGGGCTCCCAGCTGTTGGGCTCTCTTCCCACCGGCGCCGGCGCGAAGAGGTCGGCGTCCTCGACGCCGTCGAGCAGGAAGCGATGACGGACGCGAATCCCGGCCAGCGCCGCGGCGACCTCCGGGTCGACGAGGAGCACCTCGGCCCCGGAGTGCTCGATGATGTAGCCCACCTCCGAGGCATTGAGGCGGAAGTTGACCGGCACGAGGATGCGCCCGCTGCCGCTCACGCCGAAAAAGGAGATGAGGAAGCGAGCAGAGTTGGGCGAGACCACGGCGACCCGGTCCGCCCGCCCGAGCCCGAGGCCGTCGAGGCCGAGAGCGAGGCCTCTCGCCCTCTCGGCCAGCTCCCTGTAGCTGAGCCGGCCGAGGCTGCCGGGCACATCGGGCTCGTCCACCACGGCCACCCGCTCGGGGAAGACGAGCGCGCCCCGCTCTATGAAATCGGAGATCGTGAGGGGAACGTGCATGCCTCTTCGTAGCACCAGAGAGGTCGGCCGTCACGGGTGGCAGCCGCCTTGAAGCCGCCAGTCCCGCCACATAGGTTGCGATCCGATGACGACCCCCGAGGAGAGGCAGTCCTCTCCTGGCCGCTCTCTCCTCGTCTGGCGGGCCATCAGGTGGAGGGCCGGCTCTTCGGCGATGTTCTTCCTCGTGGCCGTGGCCGCCATCATGGCGGCGGCGGCCGGGCCGATCTACCTCCGGGCGGCCGACCAGTCCCTTGTCACGAGCGAGCTGGCGAGAACCGCCCCCATCCGCACCGGCCTCACCTTGAGCCCGGAGGCGGGGGCGGGATACGTGGCCCCGGCTGCTCTCTTGGCGGCCGCCTCCTCTGTGCCGGGCGGGGTGGGAGCGGCGCCGGCACTGTACCGGGCGCCGATCGTCACCATCGCCTACGAGACGAGGGCCTTCAGCCCGGTCGCCGGCCGGGACGTCGTCTTGGGGCTTCTCGGGCGCACTGGCTCTTGTGCCCATCTCCACATCGTGAGCGGTCACTGCCCGACCGGGCCGAACGAGGTGGCCCTCTCGACGAGGAGCGCCCGCGACCTCGGGACTGCCGTCGGCAAGGCCGTGCCTGTCTCCACCCCCCGGGCGGGGATCACGGCCAAGCTGCAAGTCGTCGGCCTCTACACGGTCCCGTCCAGGCTCGGTGCCTACTGGTGGCAGCAGAACCCCTTTGCCTACGGCACCACCGTCAACCAGCTGCCATCGCTCGACGCCGGCTTCATGAGCCTGCGGGGTGCGAGCAGCCTCCCCTACGCCTTCGGTCCCTCCGACTTCGCCCAGCTCGCCATCCGTCCCGGGGCGCTGCCGGCCCCGAGCGTCCCCGCCCTCCTCGGGGCGCTCTCGAGCTACATGACCACCCTCGGCACGACAAAGGGCCTCCGAGCGGCCACTCACCTGCCGGTGGTCCTCGCCACGGCCGAGCGCCAAGAGAGCTCTGCCGGCACCATCATCGCCATCATCTCGCTCCAGCTCGTGTTGCTGGTGCTGTTCGTGCTCTACGCCGTGGCCAAGTCCACCAACTCGCTGCGGGCCCCCGACGTGCAAGTGGCCGAGCTGCGCGGCCACTCGCGAAAGGCCATCTT
>JAJYQK010000121.1 GCA_021794645.1 Actinomycetes bacterium | reverse complement strand
TCTGGGCCGTCTTCAGGTCGACGCCTTCTGCGACGAGGACGGTCGCATTGGTCCGGCGGAGGTCGTGGAAGACGAGACCCTCAAGGCCGCTTCTCTTGCAGACCGGGAGCCAGACTCGGTGTCGCCAGTTCGAGTAGTCGAGTAGATCGCCGTCGAGCTCACTGAAAAGGAGAGTCTCTGGTCGCGGCGCCTGCAATCGGCGAATGTGAGCGGCGAGCAGCTCCAGCAGGCTGTGAGGTGCTGCCAGCCGGCGGATGCCGGCTTCGGACTTCGGCGGTCCAGCCACCATGATGCCGTGGCGCCCACGTGTCACTTGCTCGACGATGTTCACCTGTTCCAGTTCGAAGTCGATCCGCCCGACGCGGAAGCCCGGCGCACTCGCCCCAGCGCAGCCCCAACAGGGCGGCCGACCAGACCATGGTGCTCCACTGCTCGCCGATCTCGGTTGCCAGCTTGTCCAACTCCTCAGGCGACGGAATTCGGAGCGAGCGTTGGACCTTGGCGGGCAGGCGAACACCACGGCATGGAGTTCGAGCGATGATGTCGACTTCCACAGCAGCTGCAAACACGGCTCGCAGCACGTCGTACTGCCGCCGGACGGTGGAAGGTCGTGCCCTGGCGGTCCAGTCGTTGACGATCCGTTGCACCTCGCGAGGGGTCACACTTCCGAGGGGTCGCCTGCCGAGCAGCGGCAGGAGGTGGTTTCTCAAGCACTGACTCGTCTCGTGCGAGAGAGGACGGACGTTTGGCCGGGTCCCGCTGGAGCTTATGGGCTACCGGGTTCAATATTCTCGTATTACACTTATTCAGTGGAGATGCTGCCGTCGGCGAGACGCCTGGAGTACGAGATGAGGACATCGCTCACGCGTTCGAGCACAGCGTTTCGTGGCTCGAGCTCGACGACGACCCGCTTCGTTACCTCGTGGCTGGTCCCGACCGTGCCGACAACCTCCTCGAGCTCGTCGTCGTCGAAGGTGCCGGAGACGTGTTCGTGATCCATGCCATGGCGCTTCGGGCAAGCGCCCGAGAGGCCCTATTCGGAGACGATCGATCATGAGTAAGCGAACCTATGGACACACGAAGGCAGGCAAGCCGATCGATGAAGAGATGATCGAGAGCTTCGTCGACGAAGCTGAGCGTGGCTACAACGCGCAGCAACTGCGCGACAAGCCTCGCGGGCGGGGGCGCCCGCCACTCGGCGAGGCGGCCAAGGCCGTCGAGTCCGTCCGGCTTGAGCCGGACCTCCGGGCTGAAGTCGAGGAACGGGCAGCAGCTGAAGGCGTGTCGACGTCCGAACTCATCCGACGCGCCCTTCGTAACTACCTCCGGAGCGCATGAGATCTATCCGGCGGTAGGTGATACGTCTATCCCTTCTCGAGGTGAGCGATATGGGGCGCGCGCCTATTGGGACAGGTTCGCCTCGTTCGCGTAGAACTCGACGTGCGTATGCTCGAAGGGGAAATGGCGTTGACCGAAGGAGGGTTCAGGCCGGCGAGGCGGTCTTGAGCCCGAGGAGCTTGGCGGCCTGAACCATCTTGTCGTCATAGCTGACGATCTGGCTGAGGTCTGCACCAAGCTGTTGGGCTGTCACCAGGTGGATCGCGTCGAGAGACCTCAATTCTGGCGGCAGCAGGACGCCGGCTGCGTTCAGGACTCGATCGTTGATTCGGACCAGGTCGACGCGTCCTAGCACGGCTCGACCTCGGGTGATGCCTCCTTCACCTTCAAGAAGAAGGGCACGAAGAACTTCGGTGCGGGCGAGCGCGCTCGACACCAGAGGTCTGCGCCTTCGCAGGTGGCGGCGCAGCGCCGTTGATTCGGGCTCTTCGACCACCAGTTTCACGAGGGCCGAGGAGTCGAGGTAGGTCGCCGCCATCAGCGCTCGTCGTGCCGTAAACGGGCAAGAACCGAGGAGGGGAGTTCACCGGCGCGTGAAGCCAGTGGCGGAGGCAGTTCGCCGAGGTCGCCCGTCGCCGGGACGACCTCGCCCGCGGCGCGCAGACGTTCCAGCGGGCTTCCCTCGGGAAGTGGGGAGAGAAGCGCCACGGGACGACCACGGTCTGTGATCTCAATTGTCTCGCCACTTTCCACGACACGGAGCAACTCGCTGGCTCTTTGACGTAGTTCACGCACCCCAACCTGTGTCATGTGCTACTTCTAGCACATTATCTGTCCAGATGGCAAGTGGCACGCTCGCCATCCCTCGACCGGCGTTTCGGGCGAGGCCAGCCGGAGAAGCCAGCGTTGGTAGGGGTCAGGGGACCCGCCAAGTATCCGGCTCGAATGTGGCATAATCATGCTATATTGATGGCATGACCCGCGTCCGGATCAGCACGACCGTGGACCAGCAACTTCTCGAGCAGGCGCGCGAGGTGAAGGCGGGCGTGCCGGACTCAGCCCTTGTCGATGACGCCTTGGCGGCCTTCCTCGCTCGACACCGTGCCGCGGAAGTCGACGCAGCGTACGCCTCCTACGACCACCACCCGCTTGACGAAGACGACGAGTGGGGTGATCTCGCATCGTTCCGGGCTGCGGCTGCCGCCTCATGAGCTCGTTGCCCGCTCGGGGCGACGTCTGGTGGTGTGAGCTTCCCGACATTGGCCGAAGGCCGGTGGTCGTGTTGTCGCGCGACGCCGCCATTCCTCGCCTTCGGCGGGCGGTCATCGCTCCGTGCACCACGACCATCCGTGGCTTGCCCAGTGAGGTTGTCCTCGAACCAGGCGACGACCCTGTGCCACGGCACTGCGTGGCCAACTTGGACTCGATCGAGAGCGTCGCCCTCGGCGTGCTCACCGAACGGATCGGGCGCCTGGCCGACGTCAGGATGCGGCAGCTTTGCGAGGCGCTCGAAGTCGCCGTTGACTGCGGCCGCTGAGCCTCCACTTCGCGGTCGCCCGCGAGCCGGCGTACCGGGCCACTCCGCGTCGCGCACGCGGACGCATTTTGGAACGGATGTAGCCGCCGTCTCGACCTGTTCGGCAAGCGCCTCACCGTCGCCGAGGAGCACACCCATCAGTACGTCACGGCCACGATCAGGGTCCGGGCCAAGCAGGTCATCGTGGTCACGATGAACGGCGAGATCGTCTACGACGGCGCCTTCGCCCTCTCACGCAACCTCCGCTGAATGCGGAACGATGTCTTGCGTCAGGGGCCCTGGCCAGGCGGAACGATGTCTTGCGGTCACTCCACCTGGGCAATCTCTGGAACGATGTCCTGCGGGTTAAGACCTAGCCTCGGGCGGCATGGGGAATCTTGATGAGTATGGTCGTCCGGAGCCGCCGCTGGGTGCTAATGAGGAGGCCACCCTGGTGGGGTTCCTTGAATGGCAGCGGGCGACGTTCGCCTGGAAGTGCTCCGGGATGGAGGCCGACGGGCTGGCGGCCACGGTCGGCGCGTCGTCGATGACTCTGGGCGGGCTGCTCAAGCACCAGGCCCGCAGTGAGGACTACTGGTTCTCCCATCAGCTGCTGGGACGCGACATCTCCCAGCCGTGGGCTTCGCTCGAGTGGGAGTCGGACTGGCAGTGGCACTCGGCGGGCGACACCCCCGAGCAGCTGTGGGCCCTGTGGGAGCACAGCGTCGGCTGTTCCCGGACCGCGCTGCAGGAAGTCCTTCGAGCGGACGGGCTCGGCGGGATCGTCCGGCGCCCGCCGCCGGACGTCGAGCCGGCCAGCGTCCGGTGGGTGCTGTGCCACATGATCGAGGAGTACGCCCGCCACAACGGACACGCTGATCTTCTCCGCGAGTCGGTCGACGGCCAGACCGGAGAGTGAGCGGACACTGGCGGTGACCGGCGTCGGTGGTGGGGTGGTGATCGTGACCGGCCCCCGGCTCGGGAAAGTCGACCGTCGCCCAGCGACACGGCGCGCCTCATCCGCAACGACCACAGAACCACTCATCTGCGCTCACCGGTCCGAAGCCTGACGCCGGGAGGCCGAGCGCGGATCGACGGGTACGGGCGCGCCTGTTGGGTGCCGGGTGTCCCCGAACGTGCGGACATATCGACGAGGGGCATCGCCCCGGAAGTGCCGTTCAGGGGCGCGACCCGCCCGTCGCAGCAGCCGTCTTTGCCGTCGACGAGAAGCCCCAGATCCAAGCGCTCGACCGCAGCGCCCCCACCTTGCCCCTCTTACGTTGCAGAGTACGGCGGAAGCTTTCCGGGCGACGCCGGGGGCGCCTGAAGGCTGGGAGCCGCTGTCGCTCCCGCAAATGGATTGCAGCGGATATAGGCCCGGGGGCCAGTGGTAGGAACTGGTTGTGCTCAGGTTCACGCCTGCATCGGTCCAGAAAATGGAGCGGATCTCGTCCGGGCCCGTGCAGAGCAGGTGACCTACGATGAGGTTGGCGGGACGGCGCTGGCAGTGCTCCCGGCGGCGGGGTGGCTCGTAATTCCGGGCCGCCCCTGTCTGGGGCAGGGCTGTGAGTCATCGCACATTTATCGCACATCCGCTCACGCTCGTCGCTGATCGCCGAGATCCATATTTGCCCTCTGACCAGCCGGAATAGGTCACCACTACTCGTGAATAACCGCTCTGGGGGCGTTCGGGACGCTGAGGCCGCGGGTTCGAATCCCGCCTTCCCGACTCGGACGTCTGGTTCATCGGATCTCAGCGGGATCCGCTCCCGGTCGAGATCCGCCCCAGAACGCGGCGGCGGTGGCTCGATGAGACCGCCTTTGGCAAGGTGAACTCCGCCCACACCCACTGCACCAGCACCGTGGCCGAGGTGGAGCACCACAGATCATTGACCTCCCGCCGACGGCGCGAGTGCACCGAGGTGGCCCGCTGGCTGGACAAGCAGTCCTCAGCGTGGAATCAGCGCATCAGCTATGGCGCTGAGGGCTGTCCTGGGAAGTCGTCTTCTCTCGCGGACCGCCGCTTGACCGCGTCGCCAGGCAGGAGGGCCAAGCCCCGGGAGACTAGGTCGCGCACGTCGCAACTGACGAGTTGACCGTCCAGAGCCCGAGCTGCCGCGACGTAGGCGGCGTCGTACACCGTTATCCCGTTCTCGTCGGCGATTCCGACCGCACTCTCAAGAAGTGCCGCGTCGGCGCGGACAAGCCCGCCGTCATCGCCCACCGCGGCCACGCGACTGCGAAGTCGATGCGCCGCCGAGATGTCGCGCCACGAACTGATTGCAACGTTGGTCACCTCGTAAAAAGCCAGATCCAGGGTGGCCAGAGGATCGTTGCCTTCGAGCAAGCGGCGAGAGTCTCGATGATGGTCGTCATCGGGATCCTCGCTCGCCAGCAGGATGCTTGCGTCGAGAAGCCACAAGTTCAATGCTTTGGCCTGTTCGCCTTGACCAGCTCGGCGACACGGCCCCCGTGGCCCGTGACAGGGCCGTCCTTGGCAACGATTTCCGCCATTCGCTCAGCACGCTGAACGCTTCTCCGTCGCAAGGTCTCTTCGGCTAGCTCACGGAGATACCCGCTCCGAGTGGTTCCGCGGCGAGCTGCCTCGATGTCGACGGCCCGCAGTAGGTCATCAGGAAGAGACACCATCACTTTCGCCACCTGCACAGTATACCCGGTATTGCCGCCATGGTTCGAGGAGCCGGTCGGCAGCTGATCCGCCCCCATGGCGGGCCAGCAGCGACAGCAGGCAGGGCGGCCTCCGGGTACCGGATCTAACCTCTCCTCGCAGCCCCCCAGATCCCCGAGGAGAGACATGTTCGAGGCACCCTCGCTCGATTCGCTCCCGCCGGACCTCCGAGCCAGGGCGGACGAGGTGGCGGAGAAGATCGGCTTCGTCCCGAACATCTTTCTCACCCTTGCCCGCCGGCCCGCCGAGTGGCGAGCCTTCTTCGCCTACCACGACACCTTGATGGACAAGGAGACCCCCGGACTGACCCGCGCCGACAGGGAGCTCATCGTCGTCGCCACGAGTGCCGAGAACCGCTGCCTCTACTGCGTTGTGGCCCACGGGGCCATTGCGCGCATCCGGTCCCGCAATCCCCGCCTGGCCGACCAGGTGGCGACCGACTGGCGGAAGGCCGAGCTCGAGCCGAGGCAGCGGGCCGTCTTGGCGGTGGCGGTCCGCATAGCCATCGAGCCGTGGCTGATCGACGACTCCCAGCTGGCCGCGCTCGAAGATCATGGGCTGACCGAGGACGACATCTGGGATGTCGGGGCGATAAGCGCCCTGTTCGCCATGTCGAACCGGCTCGTCCACCTGACGAGGACGATGCCGAACGAGGAGTTCTACCTGATGGGACGGCTGCCGAGAACCTGAGAGGCCGGCGGCCGCAGCGAGGTATGGGCCCCGGCCGCCACTCCTGTCACTGCCGGGATGGCTGACGTCGCAGGCTCCGACCTCTCATGGACACATCGGCTGCCATCGACCGGAGGCGGTCCGGGCGCGGCCGAGGCGGCTCAGCTCAAAGAGAGGCGCTCGGGGACAGTGAAGTCTCCTCCGAGGTAACGCTCGAGCGTGCAGGGCTCGCGGCCGCCGGCGCTGCCAGCGCCGCGTCCGGGCGCTCCTCGAGCTCAGAGCCGCCTGGCCGCCGACGAGATGAGCGTGGACGACAGCTGGTCGCGCAAGGCTCTTTGGAAGCGCACGATCGCGAACCTCGTCGCCGAGATGGGAGGCCGGGGGGGAGCCGCGGCAGACAAGGCTCGTCGGCCCATGCTCGATCTCGAGCCGGGCAAATCGCTCCGCCAGCCTCCCGATGGCTTTCTCGTCGCCGCCCCTCGGGGACTCGGAACGTTGCTCGGCCTGCAAGGTGGCACCCTCTCGGTTCTCATCAGTCTCGGGATAGTCGGCTCATGCGCCGACATGGGCCTGCGCGGACCCGGTCACCGGGGCGATGGAACGCCTAGCGCGGCTTGAAAGGCGAGCGACTAGCAGCAGGTGGGCGCCCTTCGCCGAAGAGAATGGAGGATGGCTCTCGTAGCGTCGCGTTGTTAGCGTTTACCCATGCAGGGCGCGGCTGCAGATGTGCTCAACGATGTTGTTAGCCGCCTCTGGCCAGGCAAGCAGGTTCGCTCCGAGCGGCTCGCGGGCGGCATCACGAACTTCAACTTCCGCTTGTTTCTGGAGGACCGGTGCGTCGTCGTCCGGGTGCCTGGCAGCCGGACAGAGCTGCTCGGAATTGATAGGCAGGCTGAGGCCAGCGCCAACGCCCTTGCAGCGAGTATCGGGGTGGCGCCCGAGATAGTGGCTTTCGACGAGGCGACCGGCTGCATCGTCACCCTCTTTGTCGAAGGGCGACCGGTTCCGCCCGTCGATCTTGGGATCGAGCCGATGCTCGGCGAGGTGGTCGCGACGCTCCGTCGGGTCCACGACGTCGGTCAGGTTCGGACGACTTTTGACCCCTTTGCTGTCGTCGCTGGCTACCACCGAGAGATCACGTCTCGGCGTGGCCATGAACCCTTCGCCTACGAGAAGATGGCGGCCCTCCTAGACAAGGTGGCAGCCGTCTGCCCGTTCGAGCCTTTGGTGCTTGGGCACAACGACCTTTTGAATTCCAACCTCATCTACGACGGGACAGTCCGAATCCTCGACTGGGAGTACGCTGGCATGACCGATCCTTTCTTCGATCTTGCCAACTTCTCGTCCAACAACGAACTCGGAGACGAGCGCGACGAAGCCCTCCTCTCGCATTACTTCGGCCATGTGAGCTCCCGAGCGCTCGCCAAGCTGCGGCTCATGAAGCTCGTCTCCGAGGCGCGAGAGGCAATGTGGGGGGCCCTCCAGCACGTGATATCCGACCTCGAGGTGGACTTCGCCAGCTACGGGACCGAACGGGCTGAACGGTTCTTCGCCCTGGCCGAGCGGCTCGACCTCGAGTCTCTCCTGAGCGCCGCCCACTGAAGCCGGCCAGGACTCTCCTTCCCTTCTCAGCTCCGTTGCCGGTTCGTCGCAGGAACCGGGCTTCCTCGGCACCTGCGATTCCCGACCGCCGCAGCCTCTCCTTGGCCAGGGCTCTGCAGTTCGGCCCGGCCGTGCTGAGCCGCAGTAACTGGCACCCGGGGAGCCCGGACCGGATCGCGAGCATTTAGGTCTAGACAATAAAAGTTGGTGGCGCTACCTTCGCGCTTCGACCGCAGGCGCGGTCGAGGAAGCGCAATCGGGGGAAGGAGAGGCCTCAGAACTCTACGACCGATGCGGTGTCGTGCACGAGACTGGCCGCTTGTCGGTGAAGTCGGGTTCTGCTCTTCCTGCTCCTTGGGATGCGATGGCCAGAGGGAGTGGCAGATGGCACGAGTCGACAACGTCGGAGTGGTGTCCGAGTCTGTTGACAGCAAGGACCTCGCTCGTTTTGGCTACCGACAGGAACTGCACCGGACGCTCGGGCTCTTCAGCTCGTTCGCAGCCGCCTTCAGCTACATCTCGCCCTCGACGGGTATCTTCACTCTCTTTGCGCTCGGGCTTGCCACCGTTGGAGGCGTCTTCATCTGGAGCTGGCCTCTCGTCGCTGTAGGCCAGTTCATCGTGGCCCTCAACTTCGCCGAGGTGTCGAGCCATTTCCCAATCGCCGGCTCCGTCTTTCAGTGGACCAAATATCTGGCGGGACGGACCTACGCCTGGTTCACCGGGTGGATCTACCTGATCGCAGGGATTCTGACCGTGACGGCGGTCGTCGTGACGCTGCCGCTAACCACTCTCCCGGCACTCCAGAACATGGGCTGGCACCTTGATGCCGCCAGCCTGCACGATCAGGTGGTGGCGGCGGCGATCACTCTCGTGCTCATCACGATCCTCAATATTTACTCGGTGAAGCTCGTCTCTGTGATCAACAACACGGGCGTCTTCTTCGAAATCGTCGGCATGGTGGTCTTCGCCATCGTCATGCTCATCGTTCATCGCCATCAGCCCATCTCGGTCGTGACCAACAGCGCCGGTATCCATGTCGGGTTCGGCCCCTTCTTCGCCGCCATGTTCATGAGCCTCTTCGTTATCTACGGTTTCGACACTGCCTCGACACTCGCCGAAGAGACCAATGACCCCCGACGCAAGGCGCCGCAGGCGGTGCTGGCCTCGGTCGGAGGCGCCTTTGCCATCGGCGGAATCTTCCTGCTCGCTACCCTGATGGCGATACCGAACCTGAAGAAAGCAGTCAGCGCCAGCTGGGGACCGGCCCAGATAATCGATGCCAACTTCTCGAAGTTCTGGGCGACGGTCTACTTGCTCGTCGTCTCGGCCGCCATCTTCGTTTGCTGCCTTTGCATCATGACGGCCACGGTGCGGCTGTGCTTCTCGATGGCGAGGGATAACCGTCTGCCGCTCTCAAGGCCGCTCGCCAAGGTCCACTCCCGCCTCCACACGCCCATTTGGGCTTGCGTCGCCGTTGCAGTGGTGGCGGCCATACCTTTGTTCAAGTATGCCGGAGCGGGCATCGTGGCGATCGCGGCCACCGGCATGATCTATTTGTCCTACTTCCTCGGAAACCTGGCCATCATGAAGGCGCGGCTGCGAACCAAGTGGCCACAGCAGAAGACCCCGTTCCGTCTAGGAAAGGCCGGGCCCATCATTAACGTCCTCGCTCTGGCTTACGGAGGCGGCATGCTCGTCAATTTCGCCTGGCCACGAGCGGCCAGCAACCCGACGCCGAACCAGACTGCGGGCGCCTTGAGCCTCGGGATCGGCTTCTTGAACCGGGTCCCAATCCTTTACACCGTCTTTCTTTTTGTCGTCGTGGTGGGCGCCTTCTATTACGGCGTCTTCGAGTCCCGGAAGAGCCTCCTCGTCACCGTGCCGCCCGAGTCCGGCTCCGTGATGATCCCGCCCGAGTCGGTCCCCCCCGAGGACCTCGCCTGATTCACCGCTCGCGCAGCTGAAAGCTCCACACGACCATGCGGGTCCTGTCTCCCCGAAACAGGTCACGTGCCAGCTCCACCGGAGCCCCGAGGGCGTCAAAGGCGATCCGTTCCACAGCGAGGAGCGGGTCGCCGACGCCGACCTCGAGCAGGCGAGCGGTCTCCTTGCTGGCTGTCACTGGCTCGAGAGTTTCGACGCCTCGGACGGGGCGGGCGTCGTAGGCCGCGGCGAGCAGGTCGTAGAGAGACCCGTCGAGGGGGCGGCCCAGCAGGCCGGGAAAGCGGGCGGCCGGAAAGCTCGAGCGTTCAATGAGGACGGGGCGACCGTTCGCCAGTCGAAGGCGCCGGATCTCGTAGAGCTCTGTCCCTTGCTCGATCTCGAGGGCGGCGGCAGCTTCGGCCGAAGCCGGCAGGCAGCGGGTCCCGAGAACGACGGCTGTGGCTGTGAGCCCGATCCGGCGAGCGTGCTCGGAAAAGCCGGCGAAGCTGGAGAGATCGCGCTCAAGCTTCGGCTCGGCGACAAACGTGCCGCCCCGCCGCCCGACGCTTCGGCGAATGAGCCGGCGCCGCTCCAACTCGGCGAGGCTTTGTCGGAGCGTGAGGCGGTTTACACCGAACCAGGCGGCGAGCTGGCGTTCGGGCGGCAGCCGGTCACCCGGCTGCAGGAAGCCGTCCACGATGGCCGCCGCCAGCACCTCGGTGATCTGGGCATAGAGCGGCCCGGCAGTCCTTCGGGGAGCCGCCACCCACGAAGGCGCCTCAAAGAGCAACTCTTCACCGGCGTTGTTCTGGCCACCTGGCATGTGATCTCCCGTTCTCGCGCCGCTAATTCTGCTGTGAGCGGGGGTAGCCGCAACAACCATTCTATGGTATAGATGATTTGATCAAGACCAAGGAGATGGCCAGATGATCGAGCGAGCACGTGCGGTCGTCATCGGAGGCGGAGTGGGCGGTTGCTCGATCCTCTACTGGCTTGGCCGCCTCGGCTGGTCCGACACGGTCCTTGTGGAGCGGGCCCAATTGACGAGCGGCTCGACCTTCCACTCGGCCGGTCTCGTCGGTCAGCTTCGCTCGTCGCTGCCCCTCACCCGGATGATGATGAACTCCGTCGAGCTCTACCGCGAGCTCGGGAAGGAGACCTCGCTCGAGACCGGCTGGAGAGAGGTCGGCTCGATTCGGCTCGCCTCCTCCCAAGAGCGGATGGAAGAGCTTGAGCGGCAGGCGGCCTGGGCGGAGACATTCGGACTACCGCTCCAGCTCGTCTCGGCCGGAGAAGCGGCCGAGCTCTTTCCCCCGATGTCGACAGAGGGGGTGCTCGGTGCCGCCTATCTCCCTACCGACGGCTACCTCGACCCGAGCCAGCTGACACTGGCCCTCGCCAAGGGAGCCCGGCAGCGGGGAGCGACGGTGCTGACCGAGACGAGGGTGACCGGTATCGAGGTCGCGCGGGGCTCTGTGCAGGCGGTCCTCACCGACAAGGGTCGGATCGAGTGCGAGGTGGTCGTCGACGCCGGGGGCATCTACGCCTACGAGATCGGCCGCCTAGCCGGGGTCAACGTGCCCGTTGTGCCGATGGCGCATCAGTATGCCATCACCAAGCCGTCTGGGCTCTCGCGGGAGATGCCGACCCTGCGGGACCCCTCGCTGCTTGTCTACTTTCGCCCCGAGAGCGGTGGACTCATCGCCGGTGGCTACGAACGCAATCCCGCCGCCTGGGGTCTTGACGGTATCCCTCCACGGTTCAACAACCAGCTTCTCCCGCCCGACTGGGAGAGGTTCGCGCCCCTTTTCGAGGCGGCCGCCTTCCGCGTGCCGAGCCTGGCCGAGGCCGAGATCGTCCAGGTCGTCAACGGCCCGGAAGCCTTCACGCCCGACGGTGAGTTCATCCTCGGGCCGAGCGCAGTGAAGGGGCTCTTCGTCGCTGCGGGCTTCTGCGCCCACGGGATAGCCGGTTCGGGGGGGATGGGGCGTCTCGTCGCCGAGTGGATCGTCGAGGGTCGCCCGAGCCTCGACGCCTGGGAGATGGACACCAGGCGCTTCGGCCCGCAGTACCAGAGCCGTCAATACGCCCTGGCCCGCACCGAGGAGGTCTATGCCACCTACTACGACGTGCGGTACCCGGGTCACGAGCGGCAGGCGGGCCGCCCGCTCAAGGTTTCGGGCACCTACCAGCGGCTCATGGAGCTCGGAGCTGTCTTCGGGGAAAAAGGTGGTTGGGAGAGGGCGAACTGGTTCGAGTCGAACGCTTCAGACGGGGACGAGACTCTCCGACCCTCGGGCTGGGCCGGCAGGATCTGGTCGCCGGCCGTCGGGGCCGAGCATCGAGCCTGCCGCGAGCGGGCAGCCCTCTTCGACGAGAGCTCCTTTTCCAAGCTCGAAGTGCGAGGCGCCGGAGCGGCCGACTTCCTCGAGCGGCTGGCGGCAAACAGGGTGGCGCGTGCGGTGGGAACGATCACCTACACCCAGTTCCTCAACGAGGGGGGTGGCATCGAGTGCGATCTGACGGTGACACGGCTCGCCGAGAATCGCTTCCGGATAGTGACGGGAACAGCGACGGGCAACCACGATCTCGCCTGGCTGGCAGCCCACCTGCCCGCGGACGGCTCGGTCGAGATTGAAGACTTCACCTCCCGTTATGGCTGTCTGGCACTCTGGGGACCGGCCGCTCGCGGGATCCTGCAACCCCTTACTGACCAGGACCTCTCGAACGCCTCCTTCCCCTACATGCAAGCGCGCCAGATGACAGTCGGGCCTGTCCCATGCCTCGGCATGCGAGTCACCTTCGTAGGGGAACTGGGCTGGGAGCTGTACTGCCCGACCGAGTACAGCCTCGTTCTGTGGGACACCCTGATGAGCGCCGGAGAGCCGTACGGTCTCGTTCCAGGTGGCTACAAGGCAATCGAGTCGATGCGCCTGGAGAAGGGATACCGGGTCTGGGGAAGCGACGTCACCTCTGCCGATAACCCTTATGAGGCCGGTCTCGGCTTCGCGGTCAAGGCTGACAAGGAGACCGAGTTCATCGGCCGCGCCGCTCTGCGCGGATCTGGGCAGCCAGAGCGCCGGCTTGTCTGTCTGCTCCTTGAAGACGATAAGAGCGTCGTGCTCGGCTCGGAACCGGTCAGGCTGGACGGCCAGGCAGTCGGCCGGGTGACAAGTGGCGGCTACGGCTACACGATTAGGCGCTCCATCGCCTATGCCTACCTGCCGACTGCCGAGGCGGAGCTCGGACGTCGGGCCGAGGTGGGGATCTTCGGGCGCAACGTCGGCGCCGAGATAGTCGCCGAGCCGCTCTATGACCCGGAGAATCGCCGACAGCGTTCCTGATCGAGGGATGCTTCGGAGCAGCCACATGGGCTGTTCGAGGAGTCACCCGACGAGCGCTCGCACCGCCCCCGGCCCGTTGCCAAGCCGCGTCTTCAACGATTCGAGGGTGGGCCAGGCCGGGGCCGCGCGGTAGCCGCAAAGTCGTTCTCGACGTTCGCGGCGGGCCGCGCCTTGACGGCTCGAACCACATGCGGCCGCAGACCCCATAAAGCCCGCCGGGCCGACAGGCAGCGTCGATGACGTCATGCCCGGTGGTTGGGACCATGCCGACCTCGTGCCAGAATGCCGGCCCTTCTGCTCCTCGTTCCGAGCGCCGCTCAAGCAAAGGCATCTGCGGACCGGCGACCGCCGCTCCCGATGCGACCTGCCGTCCGCCCGATCGTCGTGCAGGAAGTCACAGATCAACAATGGCGGTTTCAAGCCGCCTATTCGTTGCCGCCTGAGCGCGGGCCGCCGGGGGACAGCTCTCACCTGGCCGGGAGGAGTCGGGCTAGCTGCGGGTAGCCGCTAGGCCGCCCGCTCGACCTCCGGGGTGCTCCCGGGTGGGGCCGGTCGCCGGCGCAGCTGGCCGAAGAGGCGGGGGGAGCTCCAGGCCGCCTCGCCCTCTTCCTGCCAGCGCTCGATGTCTGGCACCTCGAGCCAGGGCCGGCCCGAGAGATAGAGGCCGAGGCCGCCGAGGAAGCCGGCCCCGGCCAGGCCGACGCAGATCCAGAGGGCGTCCTTGGCGCCCGCCGCCGGCTGGGCCGCGAGGGCGGTGGCCAAGAAGACGAGCACCGGGGCGACGAGGAATGCGGTGACGCCTCTCATCAGCTCGATCATGGCGAAGACCCGCTGCAGCAGGTTCGAGCGGAGAGAGAAGCCGGCCATGAAGAGGGCAGGCGAGACCGAGGCGGCCACGCCGATGCCGAGGAGGCCCGTCGCCACCCCGAGCAGCGGCGAAGGCGCGGGCAGCACGGCGATGGCGAGGCCGCTGGCGGCGGCGATGGCGAGCAGGCCGCCTAAGGCGAGCATGGGGGTGTAGCGGGTGCGAAAGAGCGCCCCGAAGACGCCAGCCACGAGGACGGCGCCGGCGAACTCGGGCAGGAACAAAAGCGCCGTCTCGACCGGTGTGGCCGAGCTCTTAAGGCTCCCCAGCAACAGCTCCATCACCCCGAAGGCCGCCGCGCTCGCCATGAGGGCGATGAAGATCCCTGTCACTGGCACGGCGGTGGCGGCCGCCCTCACTGGCATGAGGGGGTTGCGGCGTCGGTACTGGTAGACGACGAGGGCCACGATGAGGGCGGTCCCTGTGAGCAGCGGGACGAGGGAGTCGAGCCCGACCGCTTTGTCTGCCTGCAGCTCGCCGGCACCGAAGAAGGCGGCGCCGCAGCCGGCGACCGCCATCGTGACCGCCCCCAGGTCGAGGGGCGCCTTCTTGTCCTGGGGCGGGTCGTCCTCGAAGGTGAGAAGCGAGAAGACGAGCGCCAACAGAGCGAGGCCGGTCACACCCCAGAAGAAGGGACGGAAGGAGCGGCCCTCGAGCTGGGCAGCTCCGAGGGTGGGACCGACGGCGACAGCGCCGAAGATGCAGAGGTTCATGATCATCCCCGTCACCGGCATCTTCTTCGCCGGCCAGCTGACGACGAGGGGCGGGACGGCCGCGATCAGCATGAGGCTCGTAAAGAGGCCCTGGGCGATGAAGGCACCCACGAAGACGGCCCCGGTCGGCGCCCAGGCTGCGAGGGCCGAGGCCGTGACGAAGCCGACCTCGTAGACGACGAGCAGGCGACGGGCGTGCAGGTGCACCGCCAGCTGCACGGCCAGCACGGTGCCGACGGCGTAGGCCCCGGTCGAGAGGGCGATGGTGACAACGAGATCGTGGGCGGAGAGCCCGGTGCTCTTGGAGATGAGCGGCAAGAGGGGGAAGACCCCGGCCGTGAGGGCGAGGTAGGGGATGAGGGAGAACACGACGAGGGCGACGGCAGCCGGGTAGCTGTCAGCGAGGGGTCCGCGGGCGCGCATCTGCTGGCGCTACCCAGCGGCGGGCCGCCCAAACTGCTCGCTGTCGCCGTCGCCGGACAGAGAGCGGCGACGGTCACCAAGCGAGCTGGCCTCTTTGCGGAGATGGCGCCGGAGCCGCGTCCCTGGCGGCAGAGGCGACCTCCACGCGCAGCTGGCGACTTCGAGATCCGCTTCGGGACAAAGATGAGGCCGCCTGGCCAGCGCTTCCACGACCGGCATCTCGCCGGCCACCTCATGCACAGCGCCCTCTAGCAGCCCGCCCGCCAGAGGGCTGCCCGCACCCTCTCCTCCTGGTTCCAGGGGAGGAAGGGGAGCTCTCCCTCGCTGAACCAGGCGACCGCCGAGGTCTCCTTGCCGTCGGCCACCGGCTCGCCCGAGGAGCGAGCCAGGTAGGTGGCGACTGTCAGCCACTCGTCCTTGCGGTAGGAGGAAAGATAGAGCCCGAGGAGGGCGATGAGCTCGGTCTCGACGCCCGCCTCCTCGCGGGCTTCGCGCCGGGCCGCCTCCTCGGGGGCCTCGCCCGGGTTCACGAAGCCGCCCGGGAGGGACCAGCAGCCCGCATAGGGCTCTGTCGCCCGCTTGCAGAGGAGGACGCGACCGGAGCGGACCACGGCCACCTCGACGGTGGACCCCGTCCGTACGAGGCGCCAGGCCGCGCCGTGGACAGGACAGCACGGCACCTCCACCCCGTCCACGAGGGCGGCTGGCGCCGGGCTGCCGCAGCTGGGACAGAACGACATCTCTGGAGTCTTGCCGGGGAAAAGGCGCTCCGGGCGGGGGCCCGGTAGATTCCCTCGACATGGCAGGAGAGACGGCAGCAGAGGTCCTTTTTCGCGGCCTCGTCGACGACGCCGGCCTCTTCCCGCCGGCGGCCCTCTCGATGGCGGCCGCCCTCGCCCGGCACTCTGCCGACCGCGATGGCGCCAGCCCCGTGCTCAGCCACCGCTTCATCTGTCCGGCGGAGCGCCTGTCCGAGCTCTCGACCCACCTCGAGGGCGAGATCGACCTCTTGCTCCTCTGCCCGCTCGATGCCCGTCTTCCCGCTGCCCTCGATGCGGTGAGGGCCGACGACCGGCTCCGGCTGGCGGCGGTGGAAGGGGTTATCTCCGAGAGCGAGCCTCCCGTCGAGACCGGGGTGCCCGTCTACGCCGAGGTGCCGGTACGGGGCCAGTGGGAGCCGCTCTTGGACAAAGCGGCCAGCTGGGGGCTCTCGGTAAAGGTACGGTGCGGCGGCACCACGGCCGCCCTCTTCCCGACCGCAGCCGAGCTCGGCGGCCTCATCCACCGCTGTGTCGCCCGCGGCCTCTCTTTCAAGGCGACCGCCGGCCTCCACCACGCCCTCCCCTACAGAGACGAGGCGACCGGCTTTTCCCACCACGGCTACCTCAACTTGCTGCTGGCGGCCGCCCGGGCGGTCGGGGGCGCCTCGGCCGCCGAGACAGCGGCCGCCTTCGAGGTGGCCGAGGCCGCCCAGGCCTGCGCCGAGCTGCAGGCCATCGACCTCGAGCAGGCCCGGGCGACGAGGGCGCTGTTCTCCTCCTACGGCTCGTGCAGCACCTCCGAGCCGCTCGAGGACCTGACCACCCTCGGCCTCCTCGCCGATGGGGCTCGCGCCCGATGAGCGCCCTGTTCGTGCCGCCCGGCTCGGACTTCCCGGCGGCCAACCTCCCCTACGGCGTCTTCTCTCCGGGCCCGGGCGAGCGGCCCCGGGTGGGCGTGGCGATCGGCGAGCAGGTCCTCGACCTCTCCTCCTTCCTCGGTGACGAGGTCTTCTCCTCCCCGAGCCTCAACGCCTTCATGGCCGAGGGTCCTTCCCGCTGGACCGAGGTGCGCCGGCAGCTGACGGCGGCGGTGACCGACGACCGTGCCACCGAGGAGCTGGCGGCTCACCTGCACCCTCTCGGCAGCGTCGTCATGCACCTCCCCGTCGAGGTGGCGGACTACGTCGACTTCTACGCCTCCGAGCAGCACGCCACCAACATGGGCCACCTCTTCCGCCCCGGCTCCGAGCCCCTCACCCCGAACTGGAAGCACCTGCCGATCGGGTACCACGGCCGGGCGGGGACGGTGGTCGTCTCGGGCACCCCGGTTCGACGGCCCTGCGGGCAGCGGAAGGGACCGGCCGAGCCGGCGCCCAGCTTCGGCCCGAGCGCCAAGCTCGACATCGAGGCCGAGGTGGGCTTCGTCGTGGGCGTCGCCTCCACCCAGGGCGAGGCGGTGCCGATCGACTCCTTCGCCGAGCACGTCTTCGGGGTGGTGCTCGTGAACGACTGGTCCGCCCGCGACATCCACTCCTTCGAGTACGTCCCCCTCGGCCCCTTCCTCGGCAAGTCCTTCGCCACCTCCATCTCGCCCTGGGTCGTGCCGCTGCAGGCGCTCGAGGCGGCCCGCCGGACCCCTCCCGCCCAGGACCCCCGCCCTCTTAGCTACCTGCGCGGACGGGAGGAGTGGGCGCTCGAGCTCACTCTCGAGGTGGAGCTGAACGGCACCGTCGTGGCCCGGCCTCCCTTCTCCGAGATGTACTGGACCGCCGCCCAGCAGCTGGCCCACATGACGGTGAACGGGGCCTCTCTCCGCACCGGCGACCTCTTTGCCTCCGGCACGGTCTCGGGCGCCGAGGCCGAAGGATGGGGTTCGTTCCTCGAGCTCAGCTGGAACGGTTCGCGCCCCCTCCACCTCGACGACGGCAGCGAGCGGACCTTCCTCGAAGACGGCGACACCGTCGTGTTGCGGGCGAGCGCACCGGCGGTCGGTGGCGGCCGCCTCGGCTTCGGCGAGCTCTCGGGCACGGTCCTTCCGGCCGCGGGCCGGTCCTGAGCCCGCCGCGGCGGCCCGGCGGCGCCCTCCGTTAGCCTCGCCTGCTCGAATGGAGCTGGTCTGTCGGCGGCCGGGCCCGATGAGGAGAGGAGACGAGACGGTGACTCTGGCGAGCAAGCTGCGCACCCTGCCGGGGCGGGTGGCGACGGGGGCCTACATCCTCCATGCCGGCATGGAGAAGTGGCA
>JAJYQK010000182.1 GCA_021794645.1 Actinomycetes bacterium | reverse complement strand
CACGATCGGCGTCTCCCCCCGCTGGCAGCGCCGCGGCATCGGGCGGCGGCTGCTCCTCGAGCTGGCGGACACCGCCCGGGAGAAGGGAGCAGACGACCTCACCTTGGAGGTGCGGGTCAGCAACACCGGGGCCCAGCAGCTCTACCACGCCTTCGGCTTCGTCCCGGCGGGCATCAGGAAGAACTACTACGCCGAGGTGCACGAGGACGCCCTCGTCATGTGGGCCCACGACATCCAGTCAGAGGAGTACGGGCGGCGCCTCGACCTGCTCGCCGACCGGGTCCGCCCGGTAGAGGGCGGCGAGGAGCCGTGAGCGAGGCGGCGAGCGCCTCGCAGGCGGCGGGCCACTTCGCCGGCAGGAGAGTGCTCGCCCTCGAGACGTCTTGTGACGAGACGGCGGCGGCCGTCGTCGACGACGGCCACGTCGTCGTCTCGTCGGTCGTCTCGAGCCAGGTCGACCTGCACGCCAGGTACGGCGGCGTCGTCCCCGAGGTGGCCAGCCGGGCCCACACCGAGCTGATCGTGCCGGTCGTCACCGAGGCCCTGGCCGGCGCCGGCCTCGACCCCCACGGCGGCGGCGAGCGGCCCATCGAGGCGGTGGCGGCCACGGTCGGGCCGGGGCTCGTCGGCGCCCTCCTCGTCGGGGTCTCGGCGGCCAAGAGCTACGCCATGGGCTGGGGTGTGCCCTTCATCGGGGTCAACCACCTCGAGGGCCACCTCTACGCCTCGCTCCTCGAGGACCCGGACCTCGCCTACCCGGTGGTGGTCCTCCTCGTCTCGGGCGGCCACACCCTGCTCGTCCGGATGGACGGCCCGGGCCGCTACGAGGTGGTCGGAAGGACCAAGGACGACGCCGCCGGCGAGGCCTTCGACAAGGTCGCCCGCTATCTCGGCCTCGGCTATCCGGGCGGCCCGGCCATCGACAGGGCGGCCGAGAAGGGCGACCCGGCGGCGGTGTCCTTTCCCCGCGCCAAGCTGCCGGGCAGCTTCGACTTCTCCTTTTCCGGGCTGAAGACCGCCGTCGTCAACTACGTGAGGGCGCACCCGGAGATCTCGAGCGAGGACGTGGCCGCCAGCTTCCAGCGGGCGGTGACCGACGCCCTCTTGGAGAAGACCCTCGAGGCGGCTGCTGCCACCGGGGCGGTCGGCATCTGCCTCGCCGGCGGCGTGGCGGCCAACTCCGAGCTGCGCCGCCGGGCGGCCGAAGAGGGAGAGGCAGCCGGGCTCAGCGTCTTTCTGCCCTCGCGGGCCATGTGCACCGACAACGCCGCCATGATCGCCTCGGCCGGCTTCTTCCGGCTGCGGGCCAAGGGGCCGACGGCCCTCGACGCCGGGGCGGAGCCGGGCCTCGGCTTTCGCGAGCCGGGGAGCACGCTCGGAGCCGCCCGGGCCTCCTGAGCCGGGGCGGTGTGGGGTCGGTGGCCTGAGAGAAGGCGGCCTCTTCGCCGGCCGAGAGGTCGGGCGCCGGCTCTGGTTGCCCGCATCGCCTAGAGGAAGGGCCCGCCGCCCTTTATCGTGCTTGCATGCCCGAACCGCGCAGCATCGCTCCCGCCACCGGCCGTCTCGGCATCCTCACGCCCGGCCTCGGAGCGGTCGCCTCCACCTTCATCGCCGGCGTGCTGGCCGCCCGCTCTGCCGGCGCCACCCCGATCGGCTCGCTCACCCAGATGGCCCACATCCGCCTCGGTGACCGTGAGGAGGGGCGCAACCCCCTCATCAAGGACTTCGTCCCGCTCGCCTCGCTCGACGACCTCGTCTTCGGCGCCTGGGACCCGATCTCGGCGAACGCCCTCGATGCCGCCCGCACCGCCGGCGTGCTCGATGATCGCGACCTGGCGCCCATCTCGGGAGAGCTCGAGGGCATCCTCGCCATGGATGCGGTCTTCGACCAGAGCTGGGTGAGCCGCCTCGAGGGCACCCGGGTGAAGAGCGCTCCCTCGAAGATGGAGCTCGCCGAGCAGCTGATGGCCGACATCGAGCGGTTCGCCAGCGAGAACGGCTGTGACCGGCTCGTCATGGTGTGGTGCGCCTCCACCGAGGCCTACCGCGACCTGACCGAGGTGCACGCCACCATCGAGTCGTTCGAGGAGGGGCTGCGCCGGAGCGACGAGATGATCTCGCCGAGCCAGATCTACGCCTATGCCGCCATCATGTCGGGCGTGCCGTTCGCCAACGGCGCCCCGAACCGGAGCTGTGACCCACCCTGCATGGTCGCCCTCGCCGAGCGGGAGGGGGTGCCCGTCATGGGCAAGGACTTCAAGACGGGCCAGACGCTCATGAAGACGATCCTCGCCCCTGGCCTGAAGGCCCGCATGCTCGGGCTGCGGGGCTGGTACTCGACCAACATCCTCGGCAACCGCGACGGCGAGGTGCTGGACGACCCGGAGAACTTCCGCTCGAAAGAGGTCTCAAAGCTCGGGGTGATCGAGACCATCCTCGAGCCCGAGACCTACCCGGAGCTCTACTCGAACGTCGACCACGTCGTGCGGATCAACTACTACCCGCCCCGGGGAGACAACAAGGAGGGCTGGGACAACATCGACATCTTCGGCTGGATGGGCTACCCGATGCAGATAAAGGTCAACTTCTTGTGCCGCGACTCCATCCTCGCCGCCCCCCTCGTGCTCGACCTCGCCCTCCTGCTCGACCTGGCCGCCCGTGCCGGCGAGGGGGGAGTGCAGGAGTGGCTCAGCTTCTACTTCAAAGCGCCGATGCCGAAAGATGCCGCCCTCGAGGCCGAGCACGACCTGTTCATCCAGCAGATAAAGCTGAAGAACACCCTGCGGGAGTGGATGGGCGAGGAGCCGGTGACCCACAGCGAGGCCTGATCACCGCCGCACGAGGCGCCGTCGAGCGCTCCACTTGAGGGACAGCTCGGCATCGACTGCAGCGAGCGCCGGGGAAGCTCCCCTCCTGGTGCCTCGCCCACTGCCTCGGGGGCCGTCCCCCTTTCATGCTGGGCGGGGGAGACGTCCTCTGTGACCCCGAGGGGAGCCGGGCGCTCCGCCCGAGGGCCCGGCGGTGCTGCTGCCAGCGCCCGGCTGCTGCTCCCTCCGGGCGGAGCGGTACTTTGCCCCCTTCGAACAGGTCTTTTGGCACTCTCGGGGCTCGGTTGCCAGCGACCCGAGGAGTTGGTATCGTTAGCACTCAGAACGTGAGAGTGCTAATGGAGCCATAGGAGGCACTGGAATGAAGCTGCAGCCCCTCGACGACCGGATCGTTGTCCGGCCGAGTGAGTCCGAGGAGACGACGGCCTCGGGCCTCGTCATCCCCGACACCGCCAAGGAGAAGCCCCAGCAGGGCGAGGTCCTGGCTGTCGGCCCGGGCCGGCGCGCCGACAACACCGGCGAGCTCATCCCCCTCGACGTCGCCGTCGGCGACAAGGTCGTCTACTCCAAGTACGGCGGCACCGAGATCACCATCGACGGTGAGGACCTGTTGATCCTCTCGAGCCGCGACGTGCTCGCCAAGGTGGGCAAGTAATGGCCAAGCAGCTCAGCTTCGACGAGGTCGCCCGCCGCCACCTCGAGGCAGGCGTCGACAAGCTCGCCAACACGGTCAAGGTCACCCTCGGGCCGAAGGGCCGCAACGTCGTGCTCGACAAGAAGTTCGGCGCCCCGACGATCACCAACGACGGTGTGACGATCGCCCGCGAGATCGAGCTCGAGGACCCCTATGAGAACATGGGGGCCCAACTCGTGAAGGAAGTGGCGACGAAGACCAACGACGTCGCCGGTGACGGCACGACGACGGCGACGGTCCTCGCCCAGGCCCTCGTCCACGAAGGCCTGCGCAACGTGGCGGCCGGCGCCAACCCGATGGCCCTCAAGCGGGGCATCGAGGCCGCCGTGGCGGCCGCCGTCGAGTCGATCCGCAACCAGGCTCGCGAGGTCGAGGGTCGCAAGGAGATCGCCCAGGTGGCCGCCATCTCGGCGGCCGACGCCTCGATCGGCGAGGTGCTGGCCGAGGCGATCGACCGGGTGGGCAAGGACGGCACCGTGACGGTGGAGGAGTCGAACACCTTCGGCCTCGAGCTCGAGTTCACCGAGGGCATGCAGTTCGACAAGGGC
>JAJYQK010000028.1 GCA_021794645.1 Actinomycetes bacterium | reverse complement strand
GCGTGAGAGCCCTCCTCGACACGTCCTTTTTCGTCGCCACCGAGTCGGGACGACCGTTGGGGGACATGGCTGGCGTGACTGAGACCGAGGTGTCCGTCGTGACCTTGGCGGAGCTCACGCTCGGGGTGCTGATGGCCGACGATGCCGATAGGGCCGCCCGGGTGGCAACGCTCTCGGCCGTCGAGTCGACGTGGGACCCGCTACCGGTCGATGCCGAGGTGGCGCGCCAGTTCGCCCGTATCGCCGCAGAGCTGCGGGGTCGCCGTCGGAGAGTAGCGATCCTCGATGCCCTTGTGGCGGCCACCGCCGCGGTGGAGCAGATACCTGTCGTCACTCAAGATCGGGACTACGAGGCGATTCCGGGAGTCGAAGTCATTCGAGTTTGACTGGTCGCTCGATCGGCGACACGGCGGGACTCTGGCTTGAGAGTGTCCACGAGGCGTGCCCAGCGGTCACCAGTGGGGACCAGCGCCCACCTGAGGGCTCACCCCGATCTTGTGCTTTGTGCGTCGAGGTACAAGCTGGCCCCGCGCTGGCGGAACTCGGCCGACTTTTCTTCCATGCCTTCGGAAACCACGGCTGTCACCGGGAGCCCCCGGGAGGCCGCATAGTCCCGCACGTCCTGGCTGATCCGCATGGAGCAGAACTTGGGTCCGCACATCGAGCAGAAGTGCGCCGTCTTGGCCGGGGCCGCAGGCAGCGTCTCGTCGTGGTAGCTCCTGGCCGTCTCGGGGTCCAGGGCCAGGTTGAATTGGTCCTCCCAGCGGAACTCGAACCGGGCCTTGGAGAGGGCATCGTCCCGTTCCTGGGCTCCCGGATGCCCCTTGGCCAGGTCGGCGGCATGGGCGGCGATCTTGTAGGCGATCATGCCCTCTTTCACGTCGTCGCGGTCGGGGAGCCCTAGGTGCTCCTTGGGGGTGACGTAGCAGAGCATCGCCGTGCCGTGCATGCCGATGACGGCCGCCCCGATGGCCGAAGTCAGGTGGTCGTAGCCGGGCGCGATGTCGATGGTGAGCGGCCCGAGCGTGTAAAAGGGCGCCTCGTGGCAAACCTGCTGTTGCAAGGTGACGTTCTCGGCGATCTTGTGCAGCGGCACATGACCGGGTCCTTCGATCATCACCTGCACGTCGTGGCGCCAGGCCACGTCGGTCAGCTCGCCCAGCGTCCGCAGCTCGGCGAACTGTGCCTCGTCGTTGGCGTCGGCGACAGAGCCGGGCCGCAGGCCATCGCCGAGCGAGAAGGCCACGTCGTAGGCGGCCAATATCTCGCACATCTCCTCGAAGTGGGTGTAGAGGAAGTTCTCCTCGTGGTGGGCGAGGCACCAGGCGGCCATGATCGAGCCGCCTCGGCTGACGATGCCCGTCACCCGCTGTGCGGTGAGCGGCACGTAGCGCAGGAGCACGCCGGCGTGCACCGTGAAGTAGTCGACTCCCTGCTCGGCCTGCTCGACCAGCGTGTCGCGGTAGAGGTCCCAGGAGAGCTCCTCGGGCCGGCCGTCGACCTTCTCGAGCGCCTGGTAGATGGGAACGGTGCCGATCGGCACGGGGGAGTTGCGGAGGATCCACTCCCGGGTGGTGTGGATGTCGGGCCCGGTCGACAGGTCCATCACCGTGTCCGCTCCCCAGCGGGTGGCCCAGGTGAGCTTGTCGACCTCGTCGGCAATGGAGGAGGTGACCGAGGAGTTGCCGATGTTGGCGTTCACCTTCACGAGGAAGCGCCTCCCGATGACCATCGGCTCGGACTCGGGGTGGTTCACGTTCGCCGGCAGGATCGCCCGCCCTGCGGCCAGCTCGTCACGCACGACCTCGGGGGCGACCCCTTCCCGCAGGGCAGCGAACCGCATCTCCTCGGTGATCTGCCCGGCCCGGGCGTAGTGGAGCTGGGTGACGGGGCGCCGTTGGTTGGCACCGGACATACGACCCCGCAGTGGCCGCCGGCCGGGCGCCGGCCATCTCCTCGCTGCAGGCCCCGCCGGGGCGGGTGACGCCTCGCTGGCCGCCCGGCGGGCAGCAGCGCGCCCGTCGTCGCGCAGGGCAATGGGGCGACCGTCGTACTCCTCGACATCCCCACGGCCGGTGATCCAGGGCTGGCGCAGCGGGGGAAGGCCGCTCTCGGGGTCGCTTCCGGGCCCCGCTGTGTCGTAGAGGCGGATCGGGGCGTTGGCGACTGGTCCATCGGGTCCGGGGGAGTCGCCGATCGTCACCTCGGTGAACGGCACGCGGATCGCCGGTTGTCCGGGCTCGCTCAGGTACACCTTCCGGCGCGCTCCTGCAGCACCTAGAGGCGGAACATGGTCACTCATCGCATCCTCCCTTCGCCGGCATTACCCGGATCAGGTTCAACGGTCGACGCCCCGTCGGCGTCCTCTCAGCCCGGTTGCTCCGAGCTCCCGTCCGGCCAGTGTCGCGCGGGAGCGGGCTGTCCGGGGACGCGAGCGTCACATAGCTGGAGCTGGGGCGGGATCCTCGGCTTCCTTTTCGTCTCTTCGGGCCGACGGGCACTTGGCACTAGCCTGCTCTGACAATGGAGAGCAGCCCGTAGTCGTGAGCACTGCCGATCGTCACCCGGCCGAGGATCGGGTGTCTGCTGCTCTGCTCGGGCTGGTCGAGCGCTCGCACGAGATGGAGCCCGACCGGGTGGGCTCCCTCGCGGCCGAGGCGGCCGTCGCGCTCGGAGCCTTGGACTGTGAGCTCTACCTGATCGGACTGGAGCAACGTCACCTGACGCGGTTCGACCCGACCGAGCGCGGCAGGCTCGAGCGATTGGCCGTCGATGGCACCCTCGCCGGCCACGCCTTCATCACGGGGACGCCGCAGGCCTCCCGCGAGGAGGGGCTCTTGTGGGTGCCGCTCATCGATGGCGTCGACCGCCTCGGAGTTCTCGGTCTTCGCTTCGCCCAGCCGGTGCCAGACGAGCTGGGCTGGGCCTCTGACCTCGCCGGCATCGTCACCCTCCTCCTCGTGACCAAGTCCTGCTACACCGACGCTTACGCGACCGCCGTGCGGACCGAGGAGATGAGCCTCTCGGCCGAGCTCATCTGGACGATGCTTCCGCCCCTCACCCTCTCCAGTCCGAGCGTCTCGGTCGCCGGCATCCTCGAGCCGGCCTATGACATCGGTGGGGACGTCTTCGACTACGCGGTCGACAGCAGTGACCTCTTCGTCTCGGTCTTCGACGCCATGGGTCACGGCCTCGAGGCGGTGAGCTCGTCGGTGATGGCTGTGAGCGCCGGCCGCCACTGCCGGCGAAGGGGCGATGACCTCCTCGAGGCGGCGGAGAGAATCGAGGAGGCCCTCTTCAGGAGCTCGGCGGCGGAGGTGTATGTCACGGCGCTGCTCATGCACCTCTCCCTCGACGACGGCGTGCTGCGCTGGTTGAACGCGGGCCACCCCCATCCCTTGCTGATGCGCGGCGGCCGGGTAGTCGACAGGCTCAGCTCAACCCCGCAGCTGCCGCTCGGTCTCGGGCCCGTCTCCCGAAGCGTGAACGAGCTCCACCTCCAGCCGGGCGACCAGGTTGTGCTCTTCAGCGATGGGGTCACAGAGGGGCGCAGACGGGGTGGCACCGCCTTTGGCGAGGAGCGCTTTGCCGACCAGATGGAGCGGGCCGCGATGGCGGAGCTGCCCGCCGCCGAGACGATGCGCCGGGCCGCTCATGCCGTCCTCGATCACCATGAGCACCAGTTGCGAGACGATTTCACGATGGTGCTCGTGCACTACCGCGGATACGCCGGCGGGGTGAGCTCGAAGCTCTGAAGAGGCTGCGACTCCCGAGCTCTCCATCCCCGCCCAAGCCGCATCATGGCCTCGGCCCTCCACCACCTCGAGACCGCCCCGAGATGGTCGTTGCGCCGATGCTCGAGACGGCGGGCCCGGCACCCGACCGGCGCCAAGCAGTCCCGTCGGCGTGGACTTCGCGCTAAAGCCACCTTGCCGTCCTGCCGATGAGGGATGCGGCGGACAGGGGAGAGAGGCATGACAGTGGGCGAATCGCCCCTCCGAGAGACGGCGCGTCCCGTGGGCCTCGACGCGGCCTTTCACGACGCCGTCACCGGCATGGTCATCCTCGACCTGGCAGGCCGCTTCCAGATGGTCAACCCGGCGTTCTGCCGTCTCGTCGGACGCAGCGAGAGCGAGCTGAAGGGCATGCAGCCCGTCGACGTCACCCATCCAGAGGACCGCTCGGCCTCGCTCTCCCTCCTCGATGTCCTGCTCGCCGGCGAGACCGAGAGCGACCAGAGGCGAAAGCGCTACGTGCGACCGGACGGCAGGGTCATCACGGTAGAGCGCACCACGAACGTCATGCGGGACGAGGTCGGAGAGGTGATCGGCCTGTTCACCCAGGTCGTCGACGTCAGCGAGGCTGCCGCGGCCGAGGAGGCGCTCCGCCGGTCCGAGAAGCGCTTCCGGGCGCTCGTCGCCCACGCCTCGGACCTGACCGTTCTCGTGGACGAGTCGGGCATCATCCTCTACGCCTCGCCGGCTGCAGACGCCCTGCTCGGATTTCCCCCAGAGGAGGTGGTGGGTCTCTCGGCCTTCTCCTTGCTCCACGAGGAGGAGCGCAAGAAGGCGCAGGAGAACTTCCTCTGCCGCCGGGCAGACCCCGGCCTGTCACCGGTCGCTGAGTACCGGGTCCGCCACAGAGACGGTGGCTTTCGCAACGTCGAGATCGTCGGAACGAACCTCTTCGACGACCCCGATGTCGCCGCCCTCGTGCTCAACATCCGCGATGTGACAGAGGCGAGAGAGACAGGCCATCGCCTCACCGAGAGCGAGCGCCGCCTGCGGGCTCTCGTCAGCGGCTCGTGGGACGCGATCACGCTCCATGACGCGAGCGGCCGCTACCTCTACTGCAGCCCGGCAGTCACGACGATGTTGGGCTGGGAGCCAGAGGAGCTCCTCGACACGAGCGCCCTCGACCTCATCCACCCCGACGAGACCGCAGCCATCACGAACTTCTGGACAGCAGTGCGTGCCGGTGGCCCCGGCCTGGTGCTCGAGTACCGCTACCGGCACAAGGACGGCAGCTGGCGTTGGCTCGAGTCGACTGCGAACAACCGCCTCGCCGACCCGGCGGTCGCAGGCGTCGTCATCACGACCCGCGACGTCACAGCCCGCCGTCGCCGGGCCGCCCAGCAAGAGGTGGTGGCGTTGCTCAGCCGTCAGGCGCTCCGGGGCGGCCGGGTGGAGACGCTGTTCGACAAGGCCGTACAGCTCGTCTCCGCGGTGCTCGACGTCGAGCACTGCACCGTGCTGCGGACGGAGGGAGGCGATCGCCTGAGCGTCGTCGTGCGCTCGGGGCCGCCCCTCGTCGAGGGTGTCTTCCCGCGGGAGGACGGGGGGCGGCCTGTCTCGCTGGCGGCGAGAGCCCTGAAAGAGGGGCGGTCGGTCGTCTGGGACAGCCGGGAGGCCCCGGAGGCGAACTTCTACCCGAGGCTCGCCGCCCTCGGGATGAGGTCAGGGGCGGCCACCTTGATAGGCGAGGGGACGGACGTCTTCGGAGCGCTCTCGGTCTACTCGGCCAAGCCCGACTCGTTCGCTCGCGACGAGGTGTCGTTCCTCGAGGCGACAGCCAACGTGCTGGCAGCCGCCATCGGCCGTCAGCGGGCCGAGCAGGAGCTGCGTCGGCAGGCACTGCACGACAACCTGACGGGGCTACCCAACCGGGCCATGCTCTTGAGCAGACTTGATGCCGTCCTCGGGCGCCTCGGGGGAGAGGCTGGGAGCATCGCCCTGCTCTTCATCGACACCGACGACTTCAAGCTCGTGAACGACAGCCTCGGGCACGCGGCAGGTGACGAGATCGTCGCGGCCGTGGCCGATCGGATCTCTCGCGAGCTGAGACGCTCCGACATCGTCGCTCGCTTCGGCGGCGACGAGTTCATCGTGCTCTGCGAGGACACGAGCGTCGAGGCGGCCGAGCGGATGGCCGATCGCATCCGGCACTCGCTCGCCGCCCCGATCGACCTCGGTGACCGCCACGTCGTTGTCACGGCCAGCATCGGCATCGCCGTCGTCTCTGAGCCCGGGCTCACCCCCGACGACCTCGTGGCGCAGGCCGACACGGCCATGTACTCGGCCAAGCAGGCCGGAAAGGATCGCTCGGCCGTCTTCGACCTGCGGATGCGCCAGGAGGCGACCGCCAGGCTGGACACGGCCTCTGGCCTTCGCCGGGCGCTCGCCGGTGACGAGTTCCGGCTCGTCTACCAGCCAGTCGTGGAATCAAAGAGCGGGCGGGTGGCCGGCGCCGAGGCCCTCTTGCGCTGGCATCACCCAGAGGAGGGGGTGCTCGGGCCCGAGCGCTTCGTCGCCTACGCCGAGTCCTGCGGGCTGATCGTCCCCATCGGCGGCTGGGTGATCGAGACGGCCTGCCGTCAGGCAGCAGCCTTCGCCGCTGCCGGCGCCCCCATCGCCGTGACTATCAACGTCTCCAGCCGTCAGCTGACCGAGGCCGACCTCGTGGCTACGGTCTCGGAGGCCATCGAACGAAGTGGTGTCTCGGCGAGCACCATCTCCCTCGAGATGACCGAGAGTGCCGTCATGACCGATGTCACGCGGGCGGCCAAGGTCCTCGAGCGGCTGCGGGACCTCGGTGTGCGCGTCGGGATCGACGACTTCGGGACGGGCCACTCCTCGCTCAGCTACCTGGCGAGCCTGCCCCTCGACTTTGTGAAGATCGACCGCTCCTTTGTCGCCCGCTTCGGCGAGGACAAGCGGGCTGCTGCCCTGCTGCAGACGATCGCCGGCCTCTGCCGGGCGCTCGATCTGGCCGTAGTGGCAGAGGGGGTCGAGACCGAGAGCCAGCGCGACGAGATCCGCCGTCTCGCCATCCCCTACATGCAGGGATTCCTCTTCGGCCATCCGGTTCCGCCTCAGTTGTTCCCTCTGCCGGGCTGACGGCGAGAGATCGCTCTCCTCGCCGCCCGGGAGCCGGGGCGGCAGCGGGCAGACTTTCTCCGTGGGCCTTTACCGAGAGCACGTTCTTCCCCGCCTGGTGGACCTGGCTCTCGGCGGCGCACCCTTTGCCGAGCTCCGCCAGCGGGCGGCGGCCGGTCTGGAGGGCAGGGTGCTCGAGGTGGGTTTCGGGTCGGGCCGCAACCTCGCGCACCTCCCAGCCGAGGTGAGTCTTCTGCTGGCGGTCGAGCCAGCCGCCGGCGGCCGCCGCCTGGCGAGGAAGAGGGTGGCGCAAAGCTCGATCCCGGTGGAGTACGTCGGACTCGAGGGCGAGAGCATCCCGCTCGAGGGCTCGAGCGTCGATCACGTCCTTTCCACCTGGACTCTTTGCACCATCCCGGGCGTGGAGCAAGCCCTGGGCGAGATGAGGAGGGTGCTGCGCCCTGGCGGAGCACTCCACTTCCTCGAGCACGGCCGGTCGCCTGAGAGCACGGTCTCGAAGTGGCAGGACCGCCTGACGCCGCTGCAGCAGCGCCTGGCTGGGGGCTGCCATCTGAACCGCCAGGTCGACGAGCTCGTGCGGGATGCGGGCTTCGAGATCGAGCGTCTCAGCACCTTCTACATGCGAGGACCGCGCCTCCTCACGTACATGTTCGAGGGAAGGGCGCGGCGGCTCTAGGAAGTCCGAGGCGAGTGCTCGCCGGCCCGCCCCCATTCGCAGTTTCCGGTGCCACCGGAGGGCTGTCAAGCGAGAGAGGCATCGTGGAGCGGAGCATCGCTGGCTATCACCAAGACGGGCGGGCCAACTGGGTCGCCGAGCTCGACTGCGGCCACAGCTGCCGGCGGCTCCCAGCCGATCCCGGCCACGGTCTCTCATGACGTCACCGCGGAGGGGCCCTGCGGGCTGATGGTGGAGTTCCTGGACGTCGTCCCGTTTCGGGAGCGTCCGGCGGCCGCGCCTCTCTAGCGCCCTGTTCTCCCGGCGAGCTTCCAGGCCGCCGGCAGCAGGCCGGCAGCGATGGCCGCCTTCAGCGCATCGCCCACGATGAACGGGGTGAGGCCGAGCGAGATGGCCTTTTGCGCGCCGACGTGCAGATCGAGCGCCAGCCAGACGACGCCAGCGCCGTACATCACCAGCTCGCCTGCGACCATGGCAGGGATGGACTTGAGAAGTGAGCGGTCCGCCCCCCGCTCGGCCAGGTAGCCGCAGGCGAGGGCGCAGAGCACGAAGCCGATGAGATAGCCGAAGGAGGCGCCGACGTATCCGCTCGAGTGGTCGGCGAACCAGGGGAGACCGGCGACGCCGGCTGCGAGGTAGAGCGCCATGGCAGCGCTCCCCCTCTTCCAGCCGAGTGCGCTCCCGGCAAGGAGGACCCCGAGGGTCTGGCCGGTCACGGGCACCGGGGTGAAGGAAAGGTGGATCGAGAACTGAGCCAGCAGCCCGACAAGCCCTGCAGCACCGACGACGAGGGCGGCGTCGCGCAGGGCGGACCCCGCTACGAGGTCAGCCAAAACGACGGGCCGCTTTCGCTGCAGCGTGACGGTGCTCGACATCTCGGTGGTCTCCTCCTCGGCGACGAAGACGGTCTCGGTCTGGCCGGGCCAGGCTCGGGCCGACCCTAGCAAGGGCCGCTCGGGAACAGCCCACTCGCCAGCCGGCGAGAATGCTGGAGTGGAAGTTCCCGATGTGCTGGCGTTCCTCGCAGGCGAGTGGGACCTCGAGAGGGCGATCGATGACACCGCCGCTGCTCTCTCCGGTTCCTTCAGGGGCCGGGCTAGCTACAGCCCTGCTCGAGACGGCCGTCCCCGCCTCGTCTACGAGGAGGAGGGTTACCTCAACTTCGGGCAGCACCGTGGCCCGGCCACCCGCCGGCTCGAGTACAGCGCTCGGGCGGACGGCACCGCCCTTGTCTGGTTTGCCGACGGCCGGCTCTTTGTCGAGCTCGACCTCCGCCGAGGCAGCTGGCAAGCGGTCCACAGCTGTGGAGCCGACCGCTACGAGGTGACGACGGTGGTGCGGTCAGGCCAGCTGCTGGAAGAGGCCTGGCTCGTCACCGGACCCTCCAAGGGCTGGTCGGCGACCACGATCCTCAGGCGGCGAGCGCCGGCCGGCTGAGGGTCGCAGGCGGCCAAGGCCGAGAGGCCGGTGCAATAGTGTCCGGGTCGTGAGGAGAGACCGGCCGTGAGCCAGGCGGCCAGCTCGAGCGCGCCGCAGGTGACAGAGCCTCGCCCCGACGACCACCTCTTCCTGCTCGCCCTCGGGCTCCTCCTCGCCTTCATGGCCTTCGAGGTGGCGATGGCGGCCGTGTCGTCCTCCCTCGCACTCCTCTCTGACGCCGGGCACATGCTCACCGACGCCGGAGCCATCGCCGGCAGCCTCTTTGCCATGCGGCTCGCCCGCCGCCCGCCGGCAGGGGACTGGACATTCGGCTACAAGCGGGCCGAGATCCTGGCCGCCCAGGCGAACGGCTTCAGCCTTCTCGTCATCGCTCTCATCCTCGCCTACGAGGCGGTCAGGCGACTCATCCTCCCCGGCCACGTGACCGGGGAGATCATGGTCGTCGTGGCCGCCGTCGGGGCGGCGGTGAACGTCCTCATAACGCTCGTGCTGGCCAGGGCCGATCGACGCTCGCTCAACGTCGAGGGCGCCATCAAGCACGTGCTCACCGACCTCTACGCCTTTGTCGGGACTCTCGTCGCCGGTGTCGTCATCATCTTCACCCACTTCGAGAGAGCCGACTCCATAGCCTCGCTCTTCGTCGTGGCCTTGATGCTGAAGTCAGCTCTCGAGCTCATCCGCCGCTCCGGCCGCGTGCTGCTCGAGGGAGCGCCGGAGGGCGTCTCGCCCGATGAGACCGTCGGCATCATCACCTCCTTCTCCGGGGTCGACTCCGTGCACGACGTCCATCTCTGGACGATCACCTCCGGGCTTCCCGCCATGTCGGCCCATGTGCTCGTCCGCCCGGGCGAGGACTGCCATGCCGTCCGCCGCCAGCTGGAAGAGGCCCTCGCCTCTCGGCAGGGGATCACCCACACCACCTTGCAGGTGGACCACGTCGTCGACCGACCGCTCACCATCGGCCCGCGGCGCCCGCGAGGAGAGAGCACTTGACGGCTCTCTCCCGGCCGGGGTCGCCTCCGGATCACCTGCTGCGCCGTGGCTTCTTGCTGGAGGGGATCACCCTTGGCTGGAACGTCGTCGGGATAGTCGTGCTGGCGGTGGCGGCGGTGGCCGCCCGCTCGGTGGCGCTCGCCGGCTTCGGGCTCGACTCTCTCATCGAGATCGGCGCCAGCACCGTCGTCATCTGGGAGCTGCGGGGCACCGGCGAAGAGCGCCAGCGGCGGGCCCTGCGGCTCATCGGCGCAGCCTTCCTCCTGCTGGCCGTCTATCTCGCCGTCCAGAGCTCTCTCGTGCTGGCCACCGGCTTCCACCCGCGCCACAGCGCGCTCGGGGCCGCCTGGACGGCGATCACGGCGCTCGTCATGTTCGCTCTCGCCAGGGGAAAGGCGGTGACGGGGCGGGAGCTCGGCAACCCGGTGCTGCAGACCGAGGGCCGGGTCACCCTTGTCGACGGGCTGCTCGCCACGGCCGTGCTGGCCGGGCTGCTTCTGAACGCCCTGGCTGGCCTCTGGTGGGCCGACCCGCTCGCCGGCTACGTCCTCCTCGGCTACGGGGTCCGGGAGGCCCGCGCCGCCTTTCGCGAAGGCTGAGCGGGCCGCGAGGGCTGAGTGGGCCGCTCAGCCACCGAGCGACCTGCGGTAGCCGGCCCGCCGCGTTTCTGTCGGCAGCCGGCTGCAGTCGGCGCAGGGAGCATTGCCGGGGATGCGGTCGTACAGGCAGCAGTTGCGACGCTCCCAGAACCAGCCAGAGCGCTCTCCTTCTGTCAGCGCCAGGAAGGAGCCAAGGCCGCAGAGCACGCTCGGAGCCCGTTCGAAGAAGAGCTCTCCGAGCGGGCGGACGGAGTCGCTGAGGCAGCCATCCATCGTCCTGAAGGCGACAGCGGCCGACGAGGCCACGTTTCCCCACAAAAGGCGGGCGCCGACGCGGGTGACGGACCTCGTGGCTGCTATCAGCGGGGCGATGTGCCCTTCGAGGGCGGTGTCGTGGAGGAAGTCAACAGCGGCCTCTGCTGTGGCTGGCGACAGCCCCGACTCGGTGCCGGACGAGTCGAGCAAGAAGGCGGCCGGCTGCAGGTAGCCGACCGCTCTCGGCCGTCCCTTCGAGATGCCGATGGCCATCCTCGGAGCCGCCGAGTCGGGGATCACGCCCGCTGTGGTGAGGCAGGCAACGGCGACCATCAAGATCCGGTAGGCGTAGCCCTGCACGAAGAGGGAGGCGGCGACTTGCGGGTCGTCCGTGCCGATCTCCCGGCCACTCGCCCGGATGAGCATCGCCAGCCAAGTGGGGTCGGCCAGCAGATGAGCGCAGGGGAACCAGAGGCCCTCGGCCGCCGCCGCCCCTTTCTCGGCGAGCGGGGCGATGTCGCCGGTGCTCGCCACCACGTAGGAGATGGCGTCGGGGAAGCCGGCGACGGCGGCGTCGATCGACTGCCGGGCACTCTCGCCCTCGACCAGCTGCCGGCACGCCTCAGTGCCAGGGCTCTTGCCGGCGGTCGTCACCGCAGCCTCTCGAGGACCCCGGGGGCTGCCACCAGCCCGGTACCGTCATGGAGGACAGCGGCCAGAGCCTCCACACCGGCCACCAGTCGGGGTCCGGGGCGGGAGTAGAAGCTGTTGGCCGCAGCGGCGTAGAACTGCGGCACCCTTTCGAGCTCTGGTCGACAGAGCAGGGGGCGGGCTTGGACCCTGGCCTCATCGAGCTCGAAGCCGCAGGGCATGAAGACGACAGCCTGCGGTTCGGCTGCTGCTATCTCCTCCCAGCTGAGCCGGCTCGATGGAAAGCCCTTGGCGCAGAGGAGGGGCTCGCCCCCCGCCAGCTCGATCATCTGAGGAACCCAGTGGCCGGCGTTGTAGGGCGGGTCGCCCCACTCGAGGGCGAGGACCGACGTCCGTTCCCGCCCGGCGACCGCGCCCGCTACTGCTGCCAGACGCTCTCGCAGCCGCCCGGTGGCAGCTGCCGCCCTCTCCTCCACGCCGGCGAGGCGTCCCAGCCGGAGGATGTCATCGAGGACGTCATCGAGCGAGGAGGGGGAGAGCGAGAGCACCTCGGCCTCTATGGCAAGGCTGTCGAGGGCGCTCTGGAGGTGGCCCGCTGGCACGGCGCAGACTGAGCAGAGATCCTGGGTGAGCACGATGTCGGGCTGCAGCCGGCCGATGAGGGCGGCGTCGAGAGAGATGGTGGGAGGACCGCCGGTGGCGCTCTCGGAGACGAGCTGGTCGATCTCGGCGGGGGTGGCCTCTGGCGGGATGCGAGAGGCGGAGACCCTCGGCTTCGACCGGGCGGCCGGCGGATAGTCGCACTCGTGGGTGACGCCCACGAGAGAGTCCTCCAGGTTGAGGAGATAGACGATCTCGGTGGCGGAGGGGAGCAACGAGAGGATCCGCATGGCACCATCCTGCCCGGTTGTCGAGCCGGACCGCATGGATGGCAAGATCGGGTGATGCCACGTCTCGGGCCGCGGATCGTCGTGGCCGGCACCCACTCGGGCGTCGGCAAGACGACCGTGGCCACCGGGCTGATGGCTGCCTTGCGGGCCGGCGGGCACAAGGTGGGGGCGGCCAAGGTGGGGCCGGACTTCATCGACCCCGCCTACCACAAGGTGGCGACGGGGCGGCCCTCTCGCTCCCTCGATGAGTTCCTATCGGGCCGCGAGCTGCTCGCCTCCCTCGCCGCCAAGGCGGCCGAGGGTTGTGACCTGCTGGTCGTCGAGGGCGTCATGGGCATGTTCGACGGCTCGTCGATGCCCGGCTGCGACGGCTCGACCGCCGCCGTCGCCCGTGCTATCGGCGCACCGGTTCTCCTGGTCGTCGACGCTGCGGCCATGAGTGGTTCGGTGGCGGCGCTCGTTCACGGCTTCGCCACCTTCGACCCGGCGGTCCGCCTGGGCGGGGTGATCCTCAACAATCTCGGCAGCCAGGGTCACGCCACCTTGCTGCGCGAGGCGCTGGCCCCCCTTGGCGTCCCGGTGCTCGGCGCCATTTTGCGGGACGATGAGCTGTCCTGGAGGGACCGCTACCTCGGCCTAGTGCCCGTCGCTGAGCAGCCGGCCACCGTGGCCGCCTCTGTGCGCCGCCTCGGCGAGGCGGTGGCCAGCTCGGTCGATCTCGGGGCCGTCGTCGCGCTGGCGGCTTCGGCGGAGGCGCTCTGCCCGGCCGACCCGCCGATGGCGAGGAGGGTGGGGCGGTGCCGGCTGGCCGTCTGCGCCGGTCCTGCCTTCAGCTTCAACTACGAAGAGAATTTGGAGCTCTTCGAGCAGGCCGGTGCCGAGCTCGCCTTCTTCGATCCGACAGAGGAGTCGCAGCTCCCGGCCGGAGTTGGCGCCCTCTATTGCGGCGGCGGCTTCCCCGAGGTCTTCGCCGAGGCGCTCTCTTGTAACGAGCCTCTTCTCTCGGCTGTGGGCAGCGCCGTGCGGGAGGGCCTCCCCACCTGGGCGGAGTGCGGCGGGTACATGTGGCTGGCCGACTCGATCGACGGTCGCCCGATGGCAGGAGCCATCGCCGACACGACAGTGGCGATGTCTGAGCGGCTGGCGCTCGGCTACCGGACCGCGACGACGCGGGCCGCTTGCTTTCTCGGCCCCCCCGGACTTGTCCTCCGGGGCCACGAGTACCACCGGTCGGTGGCGGAGCCTGCCGGTGATGGGCTCGAGCTCGAGGGTCGCTTCGGGCGCCAGCGGGCGGGCCATGTGGCGCCGAATCTCTTCGCCAGCTACCTCCACCAGCACCTCTCGGCCACGCCGGTCCTGGCCGAGCGCTTCGTCGCGGCCGCCGCCGCTTACCTTGCAGGCCGGGGTGGCCTGGCGTAGCCTGCCCGGAGCAACCGAGTGTCCAGCGAAGTCCGGTGAGATTCCGGCGCTGTCCCGCAACTGTCGTTCCTCGTGCCTGTCGGCCAAGAGGACGAGCCAGGTCGCCTGGTCATCTCGGTAGCGACCATGCACGTCGAGGTCAACGGGCGGTCGCAGGGAGAATTCCCTGTCTCGAGCACGAGTCCTCGATCGAGAGGAGGAGTGTTGTGAGACGACGCATCGGACTAGTCCTTTCCGGCCTGGCCCTACTTCTGTCCGCCTGTGGCGCCTCGGCTGCCTCGGCGCCGCCGCCACCTGCGAAGAAGGCGGCCCCAGGTGGCTTCCCGGCCAGGGTGACGAGCGCCGACGGCGTCGTGCCGATCGCCCGGCGCCCAGGGCGCATCCTCTGTTTGACGGCGAGCGGGACCCAGATGCTCTATGCCATCGGGGCCGGTAAGCAGGTCGTCGGCGTCGACAAGTACTCGACCTACCCGGCGAGCGCCCCCCGCACCAAGTTCACGGGCTACGAGTCGAGCGCCGAGGACTACCTGCCGCTGAAGCCGGACCTCGTGATCCTCTCCTTCTCGACCGGCACCCTCATATCGCAGCTGCGCAAGCTCGACATCCCCACGCTGCTCCTTCCGCCGGCCACGACCGTCCAGGGGACACTGGCACAGCTCGACGAGCTGGGCCAGGCGACCGGTCACCTCCAGGCGGCCCGTCGGGTGGGCGCCAAGCTGGTCGAGTTCCTCCACCACGAGGCTCAGCAGGCGCACGGACGGGGAAAGGGGAAGAGCTACTACATCGAGCTCGACCCGACCTACTACAGCGCCACCTCGAAGACCTTCATCGGAGCCATGTTCTCGCTGTTCGGCATGCGTGACATCGCCGACGCCGCCAACAAGGCGAGCGCGGGCTATCCCCAGCTGTCGGCCGAGTACATCCTGCGGGCTGATCCGAACTATGTCTTTTTGGCTGACACTGTCTGCTGCCACCAGACGGCAAAGTCCTTCGCAGCCCGGCCCGGCTTTGCCGGTCTGCGGGCGGTCAAGGCGCACGACGTCATCCCAATGAACGACTCGGTTGCCTCCGAGTGGGGTCCCCACAGCATGGAGACCTTCGTTCGGCTGCTCGTGAGCGTGCTCGAGGGCCGCTTCCACGCACCGGCGCCGACGGCCGCCTCGGGCTGATGCAAGAGCTCGACGGTGAGCCCGCTCTCCGGAGCCCAGAGCTGCCGGCAGTCCTAGGGGCGGCAGGCGGCGAGAGGCCGGTCAGGCTCTTCGAGGTTGGAGACGCCCCGACCGGCCTCGTCTTCCCGACCCGGCTCAGACCCTTTCACCTGGCCATCGGTGCTCTGTTCGTCTTGGTCGCCGCCACCGGCGCCCTGCTCGTCGGACCGGCCGACATCCCCCCTGGGGCGGTCCTCGCCCAGGTCGCCAGCCGGATACCGCTGCTGGGCGTGCATTCCAGCCTCTCTGCGACCGACATCGCCGTCATCTGGCAGCTGCGCATGCCCCGGGTCGTGCTCGGTGGGCTGGTCGGTGCCATGCTGGCGGTGGCGGGCGCCTCCTACCAAGGCGTCTTCCACAACGACCTCGCCGATCCCTACTTGCTGGGGGTCGCATCGGGGGCAGGCCTCGGGGCGACCATTGCCGTCGTCTACCTGCCCCACCTCGCTGGCCTGCCAATCGACCCGCTGCCGCTGGCGGCCTTCGTCGGTGCGGTGACGGCGGTCGTCGCCACCTTTGCTCTCGGTCGGTCCGGGCGTGGTGGGCGGGGGGCCACGAGCCTCATCCTCGGCGGCGTGGCCGTGGGGGCCTTCTTCACGGCTGCCCAGACCTTCTTGCAGCAGCAGAACACGCCCGTTTTGGCCGAGGTCTACACCTGGATCCTCGGCGGTCTCTCGACCGCCGGCTGGCAGCAGGTCCTGCTCGTGTTGCCCTACGTCGTCATCGCCGGCGCGGCCCTCATCGGTGCGCGCCGCTTGCTCGACGTGCTGAGCGTCGGCGACGACGAGGCGAGCAGCCTCGGTGTGCGCGCTGACCTCGTCCGCCTCGTCGTCGTGGTGGCAGCCACCCTCGGCACGGCAGCGGCCGTCTCGGTGAGCGGCCTCATCGGCTTTGTCGGGATCATCGTCCCGCACACGGTGAGGCTGCTCGCCGGACCGAGCTACCAGCGCATAGTCCCCCTCTCGGTTCTCTATGGCGCAGGCTTTTTGATCCTGGCGGACCTCTTGGCCCGCACCGTCGTCTCGCCCGGCGAGATTCCGCTCGGGGTCGTGACCGCCTTCCTCGGAGCCCCTTTCTTCCTCGTCGTGCTGCGGCGCTCCCGGCGGCTGGCGTGATGCTCGCTGCCGACGGCCTCACTGTCGCCCTCGGCGGGCAAGAGATCTTGCGACAGGTCTCGTTCTCGGTCGAGGAGGGCTGTTGGCTGGCGGTCATCGGCGCCAACGGTGCCGGCAAGTCGACCCTCTTGCGGGCGCTCGCCGGTCTGATCGAGCACGATGGGGAGCTGCGCATAGGCGGCCGGCAAGCTGTGGCGTCCCGCCGGGAAGCGGCCCGGCTGGTGGCCATGGTCCCGCAACGCCCCGTGCTGCCGCCGGCCATGACCATCACCGACTACGTCCTTTTGGGCCGTAGCTCTCACCACTCGCTTCTCGGCGCTGACACCTCGCGTGACCGCCGGGTCGTTGCCGCGGTCCTCCACCGCCTCGAGCTCACCAAGCTGGCGGGGCGACCGCTCGGTCAGGTCTCGGGCGGCGAGGCGCAACGGGCGGTGCTCGCCCGCGCCCTTGCCCAAGAGGCTCCCATACTGTTGCTCGACGAGCCGACCTCCTCGCTCGACCTCGGCAACGCCCAGCTCGTGCTCGAGCTGACCGACTCCCTTAGAAGAGAGCACTCACTCACTGTCGTGAGCGCCATTCACGACCTCACCACGGCCGCTCAGTACGCCGACCGGCTGCTGCTCTTATCGGAGGGGACGGTGGTGCTGTCGGGCACGCCAGCCGAGGTGCTCAGCCCGTCGACCGTCGCTCGCTACTTCGGTGCCCTCGTCGAGGTGCTGCCAGGCTGCTCGGGTCCCGTGGTGGCCCCGCATCGACCCTCCGCCAAGTCCACCGCCGCTCCGAGGCGGCCAGCAATGGAGGTCTCCTGAATGAAGACGCCACCGCCCACGACGGCACCAGAGCGGGGGAAGCGCCGAGCTCCCTCGCTCGTGCTCCTGCTCACCGGCGACGGCAAGGGCAAGACGACGGCTGCTATGGGAACCGTCGTGCGGGCTCTGGCGAGGGGCTGGAAGGTCTGCGTCGTGCAGTTCGTGAAGTCCGGCAAGTGGCACTCAGGTGAGGTGAAGGTGCTGAGCTCGCTCGGTGCCCACTGGCACACGATGGGGGACGGCTTCACCTGGGACTCGCCGGATCTGGACAACTCAGCCGAGCTGGCACGATCGGCGTGGGAGTTCGCCCGGGCAGCCATCTGCTCGGGTGAGTACAACGTGGTCCTGCTCGATGAGGTGACCTACCCCATCAACTGGGGTTGGATCGAGGAGGACGATGTCGTGGCCTGTCTGGCCGGACGGCCCGAGACTGTGAACGTCATCCTCACCGGCCGGGCCGCGGCCGAGTCGCTGATCGCGGCGGCCGACACGGTGAGCGAGGTCCGCAAGGTGAAGCACGCCTACGATGCCGGCATCAGGGCCGCCAAGGGAATCGACTTTTGAGCCTCTGTCTCCTGCTCGGCGGCGCCCGCAGCGGCAAGTCAGCCCTGGCGCTCTCGCGGGCCGCCCGCCGGTGCCAGCCGGTGACCTTCATAGCGACAGCCGAACCCCGCGACGACGAGTTCGCCGAGCGCATCGCCCGTCACCGGGCCGAGCGCCCCCCCGAGTGGCTGACGCTCGAGGTGCCCGTGGAGATTGGGGCCACCCTGGCCGCCCTGTCGCCTTCGCAGACAGCGGTCATCGACTGCCTCACCCTCTGGCTCTCGAACCTGCTCGAGAGCGGGCTCGGGCCTGCAGAGGTGCTCGCGCGGGCTGCAGAGGTGGCGGCCTGTGCTGCGGCTCGCCCCGGCGATGTCGTGGTCGTCTCGAACGAGGTGGGCTCGGGCATCGTTCCGGCAGATCCGCTCTCACGGGCCTACCGCGACCTCCTCGGCTCGGTGAACGCCACCTTCAGCCGGCAGGCCGACGAGGCCTACCTGGTGGTCGCCGGGCGGTTGCTCCCCCTCGGCCAGCCAACCTGGGAGCCCGAAGCAGGTCCGCTGTGAGTGGCGGCGGCCTGCGAGAGGCCCTCTCCTTTCTCACCCCACTCTCTCCCCCGGCGGCCACGCTGAGCCCGAAGGCGGCGGCGTAC
>JAJYQK010000125.1 GCA_021794645.1 Actinomycetes bacterium | reverse complement strand
CTATCGGGACATTTGTGACCGGGATGCCGAGGTCGCGCAGCGCCCGCTTGTCGCGCTCGAAGGCCTGGCGGGCAGTCTCCTTTCCAGCCGGGTAGCCGTCCACCTCCTCTGTGATCTCTCGCAGCGAGAGCGGCCGCGTCGTGTCGAGGAGGGCGAGCACGAGGTTGGTGAGCCGCTCGAGGCGGTCGCGGCGGGACTGCTCGCTCCCCCGGGGCGCCGGGCGGGGCACCTCAGAGGCCAAAGCTGGTCTCTCGCACCGCCCGCAGGCCTTCCTCGGGCCCGTCCAGCTCGACCTCGGCGACGTCCCGCCGCCCGTAGAGGTAGAGCAAGAGCTCACCGGGCGCTCCGGTCATGGTGACCTGCGGCGTCGACCTACGGGCAGTCACCGAGCCGTAGCCGGGCGCCTCGAGCACGAGCCCGGCCGCCCGGAGCCGGCGCGCCAGCAGCCAGGCGGAGCGCTTCAGCTGCTGCCAGAGCGCCGCCTGCAAGGCGGGCTCGGAACGGGGGGAGGCCGGCTCTGGCCCGGCCCGACGGACGTCCTCGTGGTGGACGTAGAACTCGACGAGGTTCACCTGGCCGTCGAGCGCCTTGAGCGGCCCGGGCGGGCCCGAGCGGACCCGGTCGACGAGGCCGCCGTAGCCGAGCCGGCGCTTGGCCTCGCTCATGCCCCGCTCGGTGAGCCCGGCCAGCGGCTTGATGAGTATCCCCGCCCCGTACCAGGGACGGTTCTCCCGGATGAACAGATGAGCCGCCAGGTCCGAGGTCGCCCAGCCCTCGCAGAGAGTCGGGGCGAGCGGGCCCCTCTCCTCCAGCAGGGCGCAGAGGGCGGTCCGCTCCGACCGGGCCAGCTTGCCATCGCTCTCAGCCATCTCAGCCTCCTTCCGCCGAGCCGCCCGCTCAAGGTACCCGACGCCGGGGCCCGCTCGGCAGGGCGTCGGGCGAACGAGAGCGCTAGACAGGTCAGATGCCCGAGAGACAGATCCTCGCCACGAGCGGGGGCATGGTGCTCGACGAGCGGGGCCGCTGGCGGCTCGGCCCGCTCCTCAGACACGCCCTCGCCCTCTCGGGGGCCAAGCGGCCGAAGCTCTGCTTCGTCCCGACCGCCAGCGGCGACAGCGACACCGTGATCAGCCTCTGCTACGGGGCGGTCGCAGGCGAGGAGGTCGATGCGAGCCATCTGAGCCTGTTCACGATGCCGAACCTCGAGCACCCCGGCGCCCACCTCCTCGCCCAAGACGTCATCTGGGTCGGCGGCGGCTCGGTGGCCAACCTGCTCGCCCTCTGGCGGGTGCACGGCCTCGAGACGGCCTTTGGTGAGGCCTGGGAGAAGGGCGTAGTCCTCGGCGGGGTGAGCGCTGGCTCGATCTGCTGGCACGTCGGTGGCACGACCGACTCCTTCGGCCCCCGCCTCCGTGCCGTCGACAACGGCCTCTCGCTGCTGCCTTATGGCAACGGCGTCCACTACGACGCCGAGGCCGAGCGCCGACCGCTGCTGCAGAAGCTGGTCGGCGCCGGCACCTTGCCGCTCTCTTTCGCCACCGACAACGGCGTCGGCCTCCACTACGTCGGGACCGAGCTCGTCGAGGCAGTCACCGAGAGAGAGGGGCAGATGGCCTGGCGGATCGAGGCCGACCAAGCCGGCACCGTCGCCGAGACGGCTATCGAGCCGCGCCTGCTCGCCTAGAGCAGGGCGGCTCGCTGCAGGCCGCCTCGCCGGCCCATACTTGGCCGATGGACACAGCCGGGCTCTGGCAGCCCGACCTCGGCTACCTCGACACGGCCAATTACGGGCTCCCCCCTCGACCGACGCTCGAGCGGGTACGGACGGCGCTCTCGCAGTGGGAGACCGGGGAGACGAGCTGGGAGGTCTGGGACGAGAGCGTCGCCATCGCCCGAGGGCACTTCGCCGAGCTCGTGGGGACCGACGAGAGCCGGGTGGCGGTCGGCTCGACCACCTCGGAGCAGCTCGGGCTCGTCGCCGCCTCCCTGCCCGACGACGCCGTCGTCGTCGTGCCCGAGGAGGAGTTCTCCTCCAACCTCTTCCCCTGGCTCGTACAGGAGCAAAGAGGGGTGAAGGTCGTGGTCGTGCCGGCGAGCCGGCTGGCCGAGGCGATCGACTCGAGCACGACCCTCGTCGCCACGAGCGCCGTCCAGTCCGCCAGCGGCGATGTGGCACCTCTCGACGATCTCTCGGCTGCCGCCCGCCACCACGGCGCCTTGCTGGCGGTCGACGCCACCCAGGCCTGCGGCTGGCTGCCGTTGCGGGCCGACCGCTTCGACGCCCTCGTCGCCCACTCCTACAAGTGGCTCTGCTCGCCCCGGGGAGCCTCTTTCATGACCGTGAGCCCCCGCCTCTTGGATCGGGTGCGCCCCAATGCGGCGGGCTGGTACGCCGCCGAGCACACCCATGCCGCCTACTACGGGCCGCCGTTGCGCCTCTCGCCGGACGCCCGTCGGCTGGCGACCTCGCCGGCCTGGTTCTCCTGGGTGGGGGCGGCCGCAAGCCTCGAGGTGCTGGCCCACATCGGCATCGAAGAGATCCACCGCCACGACGTCGCCCTCGCCAACCGGCTCCGGGCCGGCCTCGGGCTCGAGGACTCGAACAGCGCCATCGTCTCCCTCGAGATCGAAAAGAGCGCCGAGCGACTCGAGCGGGCCGGCATAAGGGCCTCGACCCGCGCCGGGCGGACGCGCTTTTCCTGCCACCTGTACACGACGACAGCCGACGTCGACCGCGCCCTCGAGGCTCTCAGCGGCTGAGGCCGGCCCGCACCTGCCTCTCGTGCGCCAGCATCTGTGCTTTCAGCTCGAGACCCCCGCCGAAGCCGGTGAGGCTGCCGTCTGAGCCGATGACACGGTGGCAGGGAAGGACGACGGGAAGGGGGTTCTGGCTGTTGGCCATGCCGACGGCCCGAAAGGCGTTCGGCCGGCCCACCCTGCGGGCGATGTCGCCGTAGGAGGCCGTCTCCCCATAGGGGATGTCCGCCAGCGCCAGCCAGACCGCCCGCTGGAACTCGGTCCCGATCGGCTCGAGGGCGAGCTCGAAGGCCGTCCTTTCCCCCGAGAGGTACTCCTCGATCTGCGCCGCCGCGGTCGCCACAGCCGCCGGCTGTCCTTGCTCCTTCTCAGAAAGGCGCGGCCGTGCCTCCGCCGCCGCGTTCGGCAACAAGACGTGATGGAGCTTCTCCTCGTCTCCCCCGAGCAGCATCTCGCCGTACCTAGTGGCGACGGGCCACCAGCTGTCGCCCGGGTGCAGGAACCCTCGTGGAACCTGGCTCATGCCACCAGCTCCTTTCTCGAGCTGCCGGCCGGCAGCCCGCTCATCGACCAGAGATTGACCACCCCGTAGGCGCGGTACGGCCTCCACCTCTCCCCCCGGGCGAGGGCGCTGGCGGGGTCGCCGGGCAGCCCGAGCGCCTCGAGTCCCCTTCTCACCCCGAGGTCGCTCGGCAAGAAGGCGTCCGGGTCAGCGAGCGCCCGCATGGCGACATAGGAGACCGTCCAGGGGCCGATGCCGGGGATGGCGCGGAGCCGGGCCGCCACCTCCTTCCTGTCGGCGCCCGGGTCGAGCTGGAGCTCTCCGGCCGCCAGGGCCTCGGCCAGGCGAACGAGAGCCCTCCCCCGGCTGGCGGGCACCGAGAAGGCGGCCGGGCTGAGGGCGGCGAGCACCGCCGGCGGGGGGAACTCGGCTCGCACGGTCGTCTCCTCCCCCTCGAGCAGCCCGGGCGGCAGCGGCCGGCCGAAGGTGGCCACGAGCTGGCCCGCCAGCCGGCGGGCCGCCGCCACGCTCACCTGCTGGCCGAGCACGCCGCGAAAGCAGAGCTCAGCCCCGTCGCTCGAGCCGGGCACCCGCAGGCCGGGCGAGCCGAAGCCCGCCCGCGCCAGCACCTCGTCAGCTCCGAGGACCTCGGCCACAGCCCGCGGGTCGGCGTCGAGGTCGAGCAGCTGGCGCAGCCGCTTCACCGCTGCCGTCAGATCGCGCAGGTCCTCCAGGCGGAGGGTGGCGCGCAGCCAGCGCTCCTCGCCCTCGGGCGGGACGACACGAGCAAAGCCGGCACCGTGAGGCAGCGTGAGCGCCCGGGCGTAAAAGGCAGGCGAGGCGTCTTCCAGC
>JAJYQK010000173.1 GCA_021794645.1 Actinomycetes bacterium | reverse complement strand
CACCGGGACCGCCCCAGCCACCGCCGTCCTCGCCGGCGCCGGCGCCGGCGCGGTGGCGCTCGGGACCACAGGCGTCCTCGCCGGCACGCAGTTCACGCCGCCCCCAGCGTCACGGCCGAGGCGCAGCCGCCGGGGCACGGCCCTCTTGGCCGGCGCCGGTCTCGCCCTTCTCCTCGGCGCCGCCGCCGGGGCAGTGCTGCTCCTCCCCGGCGCCACCGGCTCGGGACCGTCCTCGACCCTGCTCAGCCGGCCGGCGAGAAAGGGCCAGCATGGGGTGGTCACCAGCCGGCATCACCACCGCCACCGCCGGCGGACTCAAAACCACAGCAATGGCTCCGGGGTCGCGTCGACCACGGTGCCGGTGCAAGCCGGCACGGCGGCCACGACCCCGACGACCACGCGGCCGCACAGGTCCTCGGCGCCGGCGCGCACCACGACGACCACGAGGCCCCCCACCACCACTACGACGACGAGCCCCACCACCACTACGACGACGAGCCCCACCACCACCACCACGACGACGAGCCCCACCACCACCACTACGACGACGAGCCCCACCACCACTACGACGACGAGCAACCCGGCGGCGAACGGCGGCTAGCGATACCGCTCAAGTTCTGCTCCTGCGAGCCGATAAGTGAGGTGACGGATGGGGGCAGCCGAACGGCCCGAGGCCCGCAGCAGCCTCGGGCCGTTCGCTGCCTTACATTCCCTGCAGGCGGCCGCTCGCCTTCATCGACTCGGTGAGTCAGGCCTTGTTCTCGAGCACTCCGAGCGCGCTGAAGTGCTCGTAGAGCCGGCACAGCTTCATCACCCTTTCCACCGCCGCGCTCGGGCGCAGGAAGACGAGGTCGACACGCTGGCAGCGTGCCTCCTCGACGAGCTCGACGAGGGCGCCGAGACCGGCGGCATCGATGAACTCCACCGCTGACAGGTCGACCTCGACCCGGCCGGGGCCGAGAGCGATGAGCCTGCCCAGCCGGCTCTTGGTCTCGCTCACGACCGAGAGATCGATCTCGCCGGCAAGATGGCAGTGGCGCGACCCGACAAGGGGCCGGTCGCCGGTGCCTCGACTTGAGGACTCTTCGAGGCTCATGGCTGCACGGACCGGGTCTCGGTCAGGCGTCCCGCCGAGACCCCCGTCTGGAGCCACCGACAGCTGCCGGAGAGAACATGTATCCCCACGTAACAGTGCGAGAGCGCAAGCCTGCAGGGATTGGCGCCGATCCCCGCGACGAGCCAGTTGGGGCGGGGCTGGCACCCCTCGACCACCGAGCAAGGGAGCTGCCCGAGGCTCCGGGCCAGGCCGCCCAGCTCGTCGGTTGATTGCTCGGGTCGATCGAGGTCGGGCCGGAGAGAGGTCAGCCTCAAGTGCAGGTCCTCCCGCACACGATGCTGCGCATCCGGCATACCGGCAGCTAGATCTACCCCCTGGCTTGCAGCCAAGCAACAGCCGGCGGCCAATTTGTTGCGGCCAGATGAAGGCTCCTTCGGCCCCATCGCCCTATACTTGCAGCGGCCGCCCCCACCTTGGTGCTGTCGAAAGGCCGCGGCTTTCCAACAATGAGATCCCACTCCCGACATTCCTCCCAGCAGTGAGGCTTCCCGCCTGGCTCCGCCGGCTGCTCGACCACCCCTTCGCCCGCCACCCCCTGGTGCGAAAGATCACCGGCTACAGCGCCGGCTCCGTCGTGGCGCTCCTCTGCAGCCAGGCAGCCTTCGCCGCCACCCTCGGATGGGCCCACCGCGGAACGACCATCTCCTCGGCGGTCGGCTTCCTCGGCGGGGCGGTGCCGAACTACATCCTCAACCGCCGCTGGGCGTGGAGGGATCGCCGGGGCCGGGGCAAGCGGAGCGAAGTGACGCTCTACATGGCTGTCTCGCTTGCCACCTTCGTCGTCTCGGCCGGAGTCACCCACATCGTGAAGGATTGGGCCTCGCAGGTGACGGCCGACCGAGGTGGCGTTGTCGGCCTGACGACGCTCTCCTACCTGGCCGTCTCGGCAGCCTTTTTCGTCATCAAGTTCTTCATCTACGAGAGCTTCGTCTTCCGCAAGCACCCGGCTGAGAAGACCCGGCGGACCGCCCAGCCGATGGCGATGCCGGCGGTCAACACCTCCTCGAACACCGAGCCCAGCCGCCCGAAGGCCCGGAGCGACGCAGTCCTCGACTGAGCAGCGCTGTCAAGAGCTGCCTGCGGGTATGTCCAGAGCATGCCCAGCCTCAGCGTCTCCCACGCGCCGCAGTACCTCCGGCTCGCCTCGCTCCTCATAAAGCACCGCCAGGCGGCCACAGGAGCAGGCGGCGAGGGGTTGGCCGACCACGACGAGGCGGCCGCAGATGCCGACCAGCTGGTGGCAGAGCTCGAGTCGATGGGGCCGACCTTCGTCAAGCTCGGCCAGGTGCTCTCGGGCCGGAGCGACTTTCTCCCGCCCGAGTATGTCGAGGCCCTCTCCCGCCTGAGAGATGACGTCGCCCCGATGGAGACGGGAGTGGCCGAGCAGATCATCGAGGGGGAGATCGGCGCCAAGGTCTCCCAACTCTTCTCCGAGTTCGACCCGACCCCCATCGGCTCTGCCTCCCTCGGCCAGGTGCACCGGGCCCGGCTGCGTGACGGCCGGCCCGTCGCCGTGAAGGTGCAACGGGTAGGGGCCGAGCAGGAGGTCTCCCGGGACATGGCGGTCATCGGGGAGCTGACCGAGTGGATCGAGGGGCACAGCACGGCCGTCTCTCGCTACGGGATAGGCGAGATGGTCGCCCGCTTCAACAAGTCGCTCGTCGCCGAGCTCGACTACAGACGGGAGGCGGCCAATCTCCGCCTCATCGGAGAGCAGTTGTCCGGCTACGACAAGATCGTCATCCCCCGGCCGATCGATGACTTCTGCACCGGGAAGGTGCTCACGATGGACTACGTGCCGGGCCGCAACATCGGATCGCTCGGCCCGCTCGGCCTCCTTGAGCTCGACGGTGGTGGCCTTGCCGACGACCTCTTCCGGGCCTATCTCGACCAGGTGCTGGTCCACGGCATCTTCAACACCGATCCCCATCCCGGCAACATCATCGTCACCGACGACGGCAGGCTCGGCATAGTCGACTTCGGACAGACGGCCACGCTCGGGCCGGACGCCCAGGAGGAGCTGCTCCGCTTGCTGCTGGCGGTCGCCGACGGCAATGCACCCGGCGTGACAGAGGCACTCGACCACCTCGGCGAGCCGCTCGAGAACTACGACGCCAAAGGCCTCGAGGCGGGCATCACCGAGATCGTGCTGCAGCTGCGAGGCTCATCTCTCGGCGAGATGCAGATCGGCGCCACCCTTGGGGCGATCGCCCGAGCAGCCGTCGAGGCCGGGCTGAAGCCACCCCCCGAGCTCACCCTCGTCGCCAAGGCGATGCTCGACTTGGACGAGACGGCCCGTCGCCTCGATCCTGACTTCGTGCCCGAGCAGGCGGTGCGTTCCCATGCCGCCTATCTGATGCGCCACAGGATGCTGCAGGCCGCCTCGCCCGGGCGGATGATGGCCGGGCTCCTCGACGCCAAGGAGTTCGCCGACCGGCTGCCGGCCCGGCTCAACAAGGTGCTCGACTCCCTGGCAGAGGGCGACTTCACCCTCAACATCGAGGGACTCGACGAGCCAGAGATAATGCGGGGAGTTCAAAAGCTGGCCAACCGGGCCGCCACGGGCATCGTCATCGCGGCCCTCTTGCTCTCGGCCGCCATCTTCGCGGTGGCAAAGACCGGCCCCCGCGCCGGCGGCTTCCCCATCATCACCTTGGTCCTGCTCGGGTTGGCCTTCGTGGCGTCGAGCTGGCTCGTGATCGGCATCCTCAGAAGCGACCTGCCCCAGCGGACCGGGCGCCGAGGCTGAGAGGCGGGCGGCACCAGGCAGGAGACCGGCGAGGTGCTGTCGAGCCCACCTCTTATGGCCAGGGTAGTGAACTGCTCACTCAGGTAGTAGCGAGTAGTAGCGAATAGGTGTTCGTTTCCGATATCATGGGCGGTGTGAAGCTCACCGACTGGGCGAGGATGAACGGCGTCCACCCGAAGACCGTCTACCGGTGGTTCCGTGAGGGCACTCTCCCGGTTCCAGCCCGACAGGTGAGCGCCCGGATGATCCTGGTCGAGGTTCCACCGGCGGCGGTATCGAA
>JAJYQK010000175.1 GCA_021794645.1 Actinomycetes bacterium | reverse complement strand
GAACTGGCTCGAGATGAGGGCGTGAAGGGCCATCGCCACCTTCTTGGCGGCAAGGAAGTTGTCCCGCATCGGCATCGAGAGCGATAGGTCGACCATGAGGACGGTGGCGCACCGGGTCAGGTGCTCCGTCTGCTCGATCTCGAAGTCGTCGGGCTGGAGACGCACGGGGAAGCTGACCGTCGCCCTCGCCCCACTGCCGGAGCGCTGCTCCACCTGCTCGGCCTCTCGCCGGATGGCATTTCGGACCGTCCGCTCGATGTGCAGGTTGAACGGGTCGCCGAGCTCGTAGGGCTTGGTCCACTCGGCCCTCTCGTGGCCAAAGCCTGTCGCCGCCAGCTCATGGCCGCCGAGGCGCTCTTTCGAGAGCCGGGAGAAGAGCTCTCTCAGCGCCCGCTGGCCGATCTTTCGCAACCCGGCCGGCGTCAGCTCCAAGCGGCCCTCCTTGTTCTCGACGAGGCCGGACTCCTCCAGGCGGCGGGCGAGCTTCGAGAGCTGCTCGAGGGAGTCGCCCGCCTGCTGGCCGAGCAGCTGGCGGACCCGGTCGGTGTCGATCTCGGCCAGTGCTCCGGGCTGGGGGGCGCCCGATAAGAGCTCCTCCAGCCGGTCGAGCTCGGCCAGCTCCTGCATGAGGTCGGAGGCCTCCGAGAGGCCGAGGGGCTCACCGCCCGAGAAGCTCGCTTGGCGGTCCCAGGGCGCCTCGGGGAACATCGAGCGGAGGTTGGCCCCGAGGCGGTTCACCTGCCAGGAGAGGTCCATGTCGCCCATCAGCTCGTCCATCAGCTGGCTCAGCTGGCTGCGCTGGGCCGGGCTCATCGAGGCGAGCATGGCCGAGGCGGCCGCCATCCGCTCGGCCAGCTGCTCCAAGAGCTCCTCCAGGCTCGCCGGGTTGCCCGGGAAGAGGTCGCCGAACTCAGCCATGAACTGCTCGAAGCTCGGGTCGAGCTCCTCGCCCGACTGGCGCTGTTCCATCATCTTGTTGAGGGCGTCGAGCGCCCGACGGAGGTGCTCTCTTGCCTCCGGGCCCATCTCGGCCATGGCCGCCGCCGTCTCGTCGAGGTAGGACTGCACCACCTCCTGGCGAAGGCTCTCCATCAGCTCCTCGAAGCGCTGGCGGGCCGCTGAAGAGGTGAACTCGTAGCTGGAGAGGGCCCGCACCTTGCCGGCGAGGTCGTCGGGCAGCAGCCCGAGCTCCATCTCCTTTGCCGAGACGACCTCTGACGTCACCTGCCGGCGCCGCTCATCCCCGGAGGCCGCCGCCTCCGACGCCAGCTCTTCGAGGCCCTGGCGCTCGGTCTCGACCACCTCATCGAGCTGGCGGGCGATCTCGGAGAAGGGCCCGCCGAGGTCGTAGCGCTGCTGGCTCTCCCGCCGGCGCTCCCGCAGCTGCTCGAGTAGCTGGCGCAGGCCGGAGACCTCCCGGCCCCGACGGTCCTTGAAGCCGCTCTGCATCATCTTGCGCAGGGCGGCACCGACGTCGCCGTGGTAGAGGAGGTCGTCGTTGATCTCGCCGAGGATGGCATCGGCATCGAGCTCGAAGCCCTCCTGGCTGCCGTCCCAGCGCGAGTAGTCGAAGCGCCTCGCCACTAGCCGGTCCTCTCCCTCACGATCTCGTCCTGTAGGTCGCCCGCGGCCCGGCGGCGTCCTTGTTGAGCCGCTTGGAGAGATGGAGCCCCTCCAGCACGAGCTCGACGGCGCTCGCCATGGCAGCCGGGCTCTCCGAGCCGGCAAGCGCCATGACCGGCTGGCGGAGGGAGGGTACGGCCTCGAGCACGGCGACGTAGTCGGCCGAGGAGAGATCCGGGCCGGCGTGCACCACCTTGCCGTCCTCGAAGGCCCCCACCACCTGGCCGAGCTGCTCGGGCGGGCAGTCCTCCCTGAAGGTCTGGAGGACGGCGGCTTTCACGATGCGCTCGACTATCTCCTCGTCCTCTCCCTCCTCGAGCGACTCGATCTCGAGCTTTCCGAGCGTCGAGGAGAGGAGCGACTCGAGGTCGCTCACCCTCGGCACGGCCTCCTCCTCCTTGTGGCGCACCGCCCGGCGGACCGCAGCCGCCGTCACCGTCTCGTAGTTGGCAACAGAGAGGCGGACCGATACGCCCGAGTGCTGGCTGACCCGCGGCGAGCGGCGGGCCAGCTGGCTCACCCGGGCGACGATCTCGGCCATGAACGAGGGCACCTCCACCCGGACCCCGACATCGCCGAGCGGCTCGGCCTCCTGGGCGATGATGGCCAGCTCGGTCTCGACATCGAGGGGGTAGTGGGTGCGCACCCTCGTGCCGAAGCGGTCCTTCAAGGGGGTGATGATGCGGCCCCGGTTGGTGTAGTCCTCCGGGTTGGCCGAGGCGACGAGCATGACGTCAAGGGGCAGGCGGACCTTGTGGCCGCGGATCTGGACATCGCGCTCCTCGAGGACATCGAGCAGGCCGACCTGGATCCGCTCGGCCAGGTCGGGCAGCTCGTTTATGGCGAAGATGCCCCGGTTGGTGCGGGGGACGAGGCCGTAGTGGATGGTGAGCTCGTCGGAAAGGTACCTGCCCTCTGCCACCTTGATGGGGTCGACCTCGCCGATGACGTCCGCGATCGAGGTGTCGGGCGTGGCGAGCTTCTCGCCGTAGCGCTGGCTGCGATGGACCCAGGTGACGGGAGCCTCGTCGCCCTTCTCCGCCACGAGGTCGCGGCCGTGGCGGCTGACGGGCGCATAGGGGTCGTCGTTTATCTCCGAGCCGGCAAGGGTCGGCACCCACTCGTCGAGCAGCCCGACGAGGGAGCGGATGATGCGGCTCTTGGCCTGGCCTCGCTCCCCGAGAAAGATGATGTCGTGGCCGGCGATGACGGCCTGCTCGATGGCAGGAAGGACGGTGTCCTCGTAGCCGAGCACGCCCTCCACCACCGGTCTTCCCTCGGCCAGCCGGGCGAGGAGGTTCCTCCTCATCTCCTTCTTCACCGGTAGGGAGCTCCAGCCGGAGGCTCTCAGCTCGGCGAGGGTGCGAGCCCTCGGAGGTGGGGTCGTCGGCGTGGTGCCGGGGGGGACACCCGGGGCGAGTCGGTCGGCGGAATTGCTCACCCGGCGAGCCTACGAGCCGCAGCCGGCGGCTGGTTCGCCCCCAAGCGGGTCGAGATGGAATGATCGGTACGTTTTCCGAGACGGAGGTAATCCTTGAGCGTCGTGCAAGGGACTGCGAGACCTGCGCCGATACCAGTTGAGATCGGCGGGGTGCGGGGGGGGCCGCCGAGGGCACAGATCCTCCGGAGGGACCGCTGGTGGCTGCAGCCGCTCGTCACGGGCATCGGGCTGCTGCTCTTCATCGCCTACGGCGTCTGGACGGCCTTCCGGGGCGACTACTACTTCGCCGGCCAGCACCTGCAGACCCACTACCTCTCGCCCTTCTACTCCCCCTGCTTCGTCCAGAGCTGCCCGACCGACGTCGTCTGGGGCCCGGCCGGCTCGATCGGGGCCGTCTCGCCGGCGCTCTTGATCCTCATCTTCCCGATGGGCTTCCGGGTCACCTGCTACTACTACCGGAAGACCTACTACCGCTCCTTCTGGGCCTCTCCCCCCGCCTGTGCGGTTGCCGACGTCGGCTCGACCAAGCCGGGCGGTGTGCGCTCCCGCTACAGCGGTGAGACCCGCTTCCCCCTCATCCTGCAGAACTTCCACCGCTACTTCTGGTATGTGGCGGTCATCTTCGCCGGCATCCTCACCTGGGACGCCATCGAGGGCTTCCGCTTCGGTCCGAATGGCTGGGGGCTCGGGGTGGGCACGATCGTGCTCGTCATCAACGCCGTCCTGATCTGGTGCTACACCCTCGGCTGCCACGCCTGCCGGCACATCTGCGGGGGCGGCGTGCGCAAGTTCTCGAAGGCGCCCGTCCGCCACGCCCTCTGGGCCAAGGTGATCACGCCGCTCAACGCCCACCACCAGCTCTTCGCCTGGATGTCGCTCATCTGGATCGCCTTCACCGACCTTTACATCTACCTGGTGGCAAGCGGCGCCCTCCACGACCCGAGGATCTTCTGATGGCAGCTGTCGACTACGACCGTCACGACTACGACGTCCTCGTCATCGGCGCCGGCGGAGCCGGCATGAGGGCCGCCATCGAGTCGCTCGAACTCGGCTGTCGCACCGCTCTTGTCTGCAAGTCGCTGC
>JAJYQK010000137.1:2977-4163 GCA_021794645.1 Actinomycetes bacterium | reverse complement strand
CCGGCCGAGGTGCGCGGGACGGCCTCGTTCTACGACATGCTCCACACCGAGCCGGTCGGCAAGTACGTCTTCGCCGTCTGCACCAACATCGCCTGCATGCTGGCGGGCGCCTACGAGGTGCTCGGCCACGCCGAGGAGCACCTCGGGATAGCAGTCGGCCAGACGACGCCCGACGGACTTTTCACCCTGGAGGAAGCCGAGTGCCTGGCCGGCTGTGACCAGGCGGTCTGTGTCCAGGTGAACCACCGCTTCTTCGGGCCCGTCGACGAGCAGGGCTTCGAGCAGCTCGTCGACGACCTGAAAGAGGGCCGGCTGGAGGGAACCGTGCCTCCCCATGGCGTCCTCTGCCGGGTGAGGCGCACCGTCGGCCTCGAGGCCGGGCGGCGGAAGGACTCGACCATCTCCCGCAACCCCCAGTCTGCGGGCGACCCGCCTGTCGGGCCGGCGGCCGACAAGCCGACCGAGGCGGGCGGCCCGGCGGCTGCCACCAAGCCCGAGGGGATCGGCTCGGCCCGGGGGGAGGAGGGCTGATGCTGACAGACGCCCCCCGCATCGTCACCGCCCGCATGGGCTACGAGGACTCCCACACCCTCGAGCGCTACCTGGCGACGGGCGGCTACGAGGGTCTGCGCAAGGCGCTCTCGATGACGCCCGAGGCGGTGCACGAGGAGGTGACCGCCGCCAGCCTGCTCGGCCGCGGCGGCGCCGGCTTCCCGGCCGGCCGCAAGTGGTCGATGCTGCGCAAGGCGCCCACCACCTATCTCGTCGTGAACGGCGACGAGTCGGAGCCGGCCACCTTCAAGGACCACCTCCTCGTCGAGCGCGACCCCCACCAGGTGGTGGAGGGGACCATCATCGCCGCCTACGCCATCGGAGCGGCCCAGGCCTTCATCTTCTGCCGGGGCGAGTTCGCCCTCGGCCTCGAGCGCCTGACGGCGGCTGTCAACGAGGCCTACGGACACGGCGCCCTCGGCCAGTCGATCTTCGGCTCCGATTTCTCCCTCGACCTCGTCGTCCACCCCGGGGCGGGCGCCTACATCTGCGGCGAGGAGACGGCCCTGCTCGAGTCGCTCGAGGGCAAGCGGGGCTTCCCGCGGATAAAGCCGCCCTACTTCCCCGCCGCCATCGGCCTTTACGGCGAGCCGACGGTCGTGAACAACATCGAGACGATGTCGAACCTGCCCTG
>JAJYQK010000137.1:0-2967 GCA_021794645.1 Actinomycetes bacterium | reverse complement strand
CGTGCTGAACGGCGGTGCCGCCTTTGCCGCCCTCGGCCAGGGCTCCTCGGCCGGCACGAGATTGTTCGCCCTCTCGGGGCATGTCCGCCGTCCCGGCTGGTACGAGCTCGAGATGTCGAAGGTCACCTTCCGGGACCTCATCTACGACGACTCGCTCGGCGGTGGTGTCCGGGAGGGCCGCCAGCTGAAGGCCTTCATCCCGGGCGGCGTCTCGGCCCCCTGGTTCTTCGAGGAGCACCTCGACATGGGCCTCGACCAGGAGGCGGTCGGCAACGCCGGCTCGATGCTCGGCTCGGGCTCTGTCGTCGTGATGGACGAGAACACCTGTGCGGTGCGGGCGGCCTGGCGGATCAGCCGCTTCTTCCACCGGGAGTCCTGCGGCCAGTGCACCCCCTGTCGGGAGGGGAGCGGCTGGGTGGACAAGATCCTCCGGCGCATCGAGGACGGCCTCGGCCGGGAAGAGGACATCGAGCTCCTCCTCGACGCCTGTGACAACATCGCCCCCGGGCTCACCTGGCCGCCCAAGCAGACGACCATCTGCGTGCTCGGGCCCTCGATACCCTCGTCGATCGTCTCTGGGATCCACCGCTTCGAAGACGAGTTCCTCCTCCATGTGAAAGAGGGCGGCTGTCCCCACCCGCCAGACGAGGTGCGCCATGTCTGAGCAGACGGCGACCGAGCAGCTGACCGTCACCGTCGACGGCAAGCAGGTGACGGCGCAAAAGGGCGAGCTCATCATCGAGGTGGCCGAGCGGGCCGGCATCTTCATCCCCCGCTTTTGCTACCACCCCCGCATGAAGCCGGTCGGCATGTGCCGCATGTGTTTGGTCGAGGTCTCCGGCCCCCGCGGCCCGAGCCTGCAGCCGGCCTGCTACGTCTCGGTCGCCGACGGCCAGGAGATACAGACAGGCTCGCCGGCCGCCCGCAAGGCGCAAGAGGGCGTGCTCGAGTTCCTCCTCGTCAACCACCCCCTCGACTGCCCGGTCTGCGACAAGGGGGGCGAGTGCCCGCTGCAGGACCAGGCGATGAGCCACGGCCCGGGCGAGTCCCGCTTCATCGAGGAGAAGCGCCACTGGGCAAAGCCCATCGCCATCGGCCCGCTCACCCTCTTGGACCGGGAGCGCTGCATCCAGTGCGCCCGCTGCACCCGCTTTGCCGAAGAGGTCGCCGGCGAGCCCCTCATCGACTTCTTCAGTCGGGGTGACAAGATCGAGGTTGCCCCCTTCCCGACGCAGCCCTTCGACTCCTACTTCTCGGGCAACACCGTGCAGATCTGCCCGGTCGGTGCCCTCACCTCGGTCCCCTACCGCTTCGCCTCGCGACCCTGGGACCTCGAGCAGGTCGAGACCACCTGCACCTTCTGCTCGGTCGGCTGCCGGGTGGCCATGCAGTCCTCGGCCGGCAAGGTGGTGCGCTTCCTCGGCATCGACTCAGAGCCGGTCAACCAGTCCTGGCTCTGTGACCGGGGCCGCTATGGCTACGAGGCGATCCACTCCACTGAGCGCCTCGGCGAGCCCCTCGTGCGCAGCGAGGGCGACTTCGTGCCGGCCGGCTGGAACGAGGCGCTCCGCCGCGTGGCAGACGGGCTCCGCCAGGCCATCTCCTCCCAGGGCCCGGCCTCGGTCGGCATCATCGGGGGCGCCCGGCTCCCGAACGAGGACCAGTACGCCTGGTCGAAGCTGGCGCGGGCCGTCATCGGCACCGACAACCTCGACGCCCAGCTCGGCGACGGGCTGCCAGCCCTCCTCGTCGCCACCTTGCCGCAGGCCACGATCGCCGATGCCTGCCAGGCCAAGGTCGTCATCTCGCTCGCCGGCGACCTCCGCCAGGAGGTGCCTGTGCTCCACCTCCGCCTCCGCCAGGCGGCCGCCCACCACGGCCTCCAGCTCATCGACTGCTCGCCCGTGCCGGCCTTTCCGGCGGAGGTCACCGCCGCCTTCCTCCCGGCCCGCCCGGGCGAGGCGGCCACCCTGGCGGCCGCCCTCCTCGGAGAGGGCAACCTCGAGGGGGCACAGCCGGGCGCCCTCGACAGGGCGCGGGCCCTCCTCGATGGGGTGGAGGGCCACGAGGTGGTGCTCGTGCTCGGGCGCACCTCGCTCGCCGAGAGCCCCGAGTCGCTGGCGGCGGCCGCCGCCCTGCTCGCCGCCGGCCTGCCCGGGCTGAAGGTGCTGCCGGCGCTGCGGCGCGCCAACGTCCGCGGCGCCATCGACATGGGCCTGGCGCCCGGCCTGCTGCCCGGTCGGGTGGGCCTCGAGGAGGGCCGCCAGTGGTACGAGCAGCAGTGGGGCTCTCTTCCACCGAGCGCCGGCCTCGACACCCGCGGCATGCTCGAGGCGGCTGTCGCCGGCACCCTGCAGGCCCTTGTCCTCCTCGGCGCCGACCCGCTCGCCGACTTCCCCGACCACAAGCTGGCGGCCGAGGCCCTCGAGGCCGTGCCCTTCCTCGTCGCCGTCGACACCTTCTTCAACCCCTCGGTCCGCCTGGCCGACGTCGTGCTGCCGGCCGCCGGCCTCGGCGAGCGAGGGGGCACGACCACCAACCTCGAGGGCCGGGTCACCCGCCTCGCCCAGAAGGTCGTGCCCCCGGGCACGGCCCGCCCGGACTGGGTCATCGCCTCGGAGATCGCCGAGCACCTCGGCGTCGACCTCGGGCTCGACCACCTCGAGGGCATCTGGGAGGAGATCGAGGAGATCGCCCCGGCCCACCGGGGGGCGACGGTGACGGCGGTCTACGGCATGGGCCAGCACGACGGCGTCTTCATCCCCCTCCGCCAGGTCGAGCTGAGGAGCCGGATGCTCGACCCGATCGCCACGCCCGGGATCGAGGCCGTCAACTTGCAGGGTGCGCCGATGTTCGCCGGGGCGGCGGTCGTCCCGAGCGGCGATCTCGCCACCTCCATCGCCATCGAGGAGCTCGGCGCCGGCCCGGCCGAGCTGGAGGGCCCCTCTCTCCGCCCGGCCGGCGTGC
>JAJYQK010000093.1 GCA_021794645.1 Actinomycetes bacterium | reverse complement strand
GGGCACCGGGGCGAGCGGCGCCGGGTCCGCCCCGAGGCTCAACAGCTCCTCGAAGCCCACCGCCCGGGCCAGGCCGGGAAGGCCGGCCTGCAGGGCGGCCGTCTTCTCGGCGAGGTCGAAGCGCTTACCGCCGTAGCTGTACGACTCTGTCGTGAGGAGGACCTTCGGCTCGATCTGGGCGAAGCGGTCCACCATGGAGGAGGCGCCGAACTCCGGGGCGCAGCTCGACCAGATGGCCCCGAGTGAGGCCGTGGCGAGGAAGCAGCAGACGGCCGCCACCCCGTTCGGGAGGACTGCCGCCACCCTGTCGCCCCGACCCACCCCGAGGGCGCTCAGGCCGGAGGCGGCCCGGCCGGCGAGAGCTACCAGCTCGCCGTAGCTGAGCTCTTGGCGGTTGCCCGACTCGTCCCGGGCGACGAGGGCGGGCCGGCGGGGTTCCTGGCGCAAGACGAGGTCGACATAGTTGAGCTCAGCCCCTTCGAACCAGCGGGCGCCCTCTGCCCCCCCGCCCGGGCCGAGGCGGAGCACCTCGACAGCCGGCTTGGAGAAGGGCACCTGGCCCCACTGTGCCAGCGCCGCCCAGAAGGCGGGCAGCTCGCTCACCGACCAGGCCCAGAGGCTGTGGTAGCTGTCGAAGACAAGGCCCCTCGTCTCCTCCAGGAACGACATGAAAGCCGCCATCTGCGAGGCGGCCGTCCGCTCTCGGCTCGGGGTGAAGAGGAGGTCTCCCTCCCGCACCTCCTCGACGGCGCTCACCGGCTCGCTCCGGGCAACAGGACGATCTTTCCCAGCTTTCCGCCCTCGGCGAAGCGCCCGTATGCCCTCTCGCACTCTTCGAGGGCGTAGCTGTCGGAGACGATCACCTTGAGCCGGCCCTCGGCGAGGGGGAGGGCGGTGTCGGCCTCGAGAGCGCGGGCGGCGGCCGCCTTCTCCGCCACGGTGCGTGCCCGCAGGGTGGAGCCTCGCACCACCGCCCTTTTGCCCATCAGCTGGCGGGCGTCGAGCTCGGTCTTCGGCCCGCTCCCGGCCACCCCGATGAAACAGATGCGCCCGCCGGTGGAGAGAGCCGCCAGGTGGGCCGGGAAGTCGGCTGCGCCCACCAGCTCCAAGACGACGTCATAGGGGCCGGCCGTCGCCTCCTGCGCGGGAGCGACGGCTTTGGCCCCGAGCTCGGCGAGGGCCCTTCTCAGCTCGGGCCGCCGCACGCTTGCCACGACCTCGGCCCCCTTCAGGCGGGCGAGTTGCACCGCCGCCACCCCGACGCCGCCGGCCGCCCCGGTGACGAGGAGGCGCTCGCCCGGCGCCAGGCCGCACTGGGTGAAAAGGGCGTCGTGGGCGGTGGTGAAGGTCTCGGGGAAGCCACCCGCCTCGAGCAGGGAGAGCGAGTCGGGCACGCTCATCGCCACGGCGTCCTCGACGAGGCAGAGCTCTGCCTGGGCCGCGCCCGGCACGATGGCCATCACCCTGTCGCCCACCTTCCGCCTCGCCTCCGGGCCGGCTGCCACCACGGTGCCGGCGCACTCGAGGCCGGGAACGTCGGCGGGCACGCCGGGCGGGGGCGGGTAGTGGCCGGCGCGCTGCAGCAGGTCGGCTCCGTTGAGGCCGGCCGCCTCCACCCGCACGAGCAGCTCGGCGCCGGTCGGGACCGGGTCGGGCCGCTCCTCGAGGGCGAGGCTGCCTTCTTTGATCACGACGGCACGCACGGGCCCGAGGTTACGCTGCGCTCGTGTCAGCCCTCGACGGCAAGGTGGCCCTCGTGACCGGCGGCGCCTCGGGCATCGGCCTCGCCACCGCCCGCCTCCTTCGCAGCGAGGGGGCCCGGCTCGTCATCGTCGACCTCGACGAGGAGGCGGGGCGGGCCGCCGCCGCCGAGCTCGACGGCCGCTTCGTCCGCTTCGACGTCGCCGAGCCGGACCGCTGGGGCGAGGCCGTGCGGGCCATCGAAGCAGAGCTGGGCGGCCTCGACATCGCCCACCTGAACGCCGGGGTGGCGACCGGGACGGCAGTGCTGAGGGAGGTGGGCGAGGCCACCTATCGGCGGGTGATGCGGGCCAACGTCGACGGTGTCTTCTTCGGAGCCCAGGCGGTGGCGCCGGCCATGGCCCGCCGGGGCGGCGGCGCCATAGTCGCCACGGCCTCCATCGCGGGCCTCATCGCCTACGAGCCCGATCCGCTCTATGCCATGACCAAGCACGCAGTGGTCGGCCTCGTCCGGTCGCTCGCCCCCCAGCTCGCCCGGGAGTCCGTGCACATCAACGCCGTCTGTCCGGGCATGGTGGACACCCCGCTCGTCGGAGAGGAGGCCCGGGCGCTGATGGCGGCCGCCGCATTCCCCTTCATCGACCCCGCCGATGTGGCGCGGGTCGTGCTCGAGTGCGTCCTCGGGGAGGAGACCGGCCAGGCTCTCGTCGTCCAGGTGGGCCTCGGCGGTGTCGCCTACCGCTTCTCGGGCGTGCCAGGGCCGCGGGGCGAGCGGGCCGGGAGCAAGCCGCCGGCAGGGCTGGCGGGGAGCTAGCGCCTCAGGGGCGTCCGGCGCCGAAGGCCCCGGGCGGGATCGGCGTGAACATGACGTTGGTGCCGGTCGTCTCGGCCTGGATGACGGTGTCGGCACCATAAGGGCCCGAGCCGACGTACATCACCACGTGGTAGAGGTAGCCGGCGTTGCCGTAGAAGATGAGGTCGCCCGGCTGCAGTGCGCTCATCGAGACGTGGGCGATCTCGTAGTACTGCTCGGTCGCCCCGTGGGCGAGGCTGACGCCGGCCTGGCCCCAGGACCACATCGTCAGCCCGGAGCAGTCGAAGCCGACGCCCGGCGTGGCGCCACCCCAGACATAGGGCACGCCCAGCTGCGACTCGGCCGCCCGCACTGCGACGGCACCGGCGCCGCCGCCGACGACCGGCGTCTGGCTCGCGGGCGGGCTCTGGGACTTCGGCGGCGAGGCGATCGCCTGCCGGTTGGCTAGCGCTGCTGCCCGGGCGGCCGCCTCTGCCTGCACCTGCTTGCGGTGCTCGGCGGCGGCGACGATCGCTGCCAGCTTGCCCTTCACGCTCGCCAGCTCTGACTCGAGCTGGGCGGTGATCTGCTGGGCGAGCGACCGCTCGGCGCTTATCCGGGCCTCGGCTGCTCTCGCCCCCCGCTCGTCGGAGGTGAGCACGCTCCTGCGGTCGGTGAGGGAGTGCTCGGCGGTGAGGACGTCCGCCTCGGCCTGGGCGAGGTTGCCCGAGGCGGCATTGACGTAGACCTGCTGCACGGGGGCGTTCGAGCCGGCGGAGCTGAGCAGCAGGGCGAGGCCAGCCGAGCTGTTCTCCTGCACATAGGCGTCGATCGCGACGGTGCGGAGCCGGCGTCGGTCAGCTGTCAGGTGGCGCTCCGCCCGCACTATCCCGATGTCGACGGCGTGGGCCTGGCGCTGCAGGGCTACGACCTTGGCCTGGGCCTGGTTGTAGCCCTCGTCGAGCACCTGCAGCTTGGCGTAGTCGGTCTGTATCTGACCGGCCAGGGCGTCGGCCCGCTGCTGGAGGCTGCCCATCGACGAGGCGCTCGCCGGCGAGGCGGCGAGGGCGAGCGGCACGAGAGCGCCAGCTAGGAGAGAGAGCGAGCCGACAGCGAGGAGGAGGCCGCGGCGGGGACGGCGCAGCCGCCCGGGGCCGTGGGGCGGGCAGGCGGACGCGCGACTTCCCTCGACAGGACTCACAACGGGCCGAGAACGTACTGACCGGGCAGTAGCGAGCGCAAGGAATGCACCGGGTTTGTCGACAAACCGTCACTGAGTCGTAACAGAGGTGCCGCAAGAACCCTCGGTGGGCCGGCGTCTGATCTGTCCAGCGTTGTGACAGAACGCCGCCGGGCCGGGCGGCCGGAGGCTTGGGAGCCGAAGATGGCCGCTACTTTCTCCGACATGGCGACAAGCGACGCGAGCGGGGGGAACGGGCAGGGGGCGACCCGCATGGAGCACGACTCGATGGGTGAGATCGCCGTCCCGGCGACCGCCCGCTGGGGCGCCCAGACCCAGAGGGCTGTGGAGAACTTCCCCATATCCGGAAAGCCAGTCGAGCGAGCGCTCATAGAGGCGCTCGCCCTCATCAAAGCGGCGGCGGCGGCCGTCAACGCCGAGCTCGGCACGATCGACAAGGAGGTGGCCGCTGTCCTCGAGGAGGCGGCGACGGAGGTGGCAGCCGGGGCTCACCTCGACCACTTCCCGA
>JAJYQK010000140.1 GCA_021794645.1 Actinomycetes bacterium | reverse complement strand
CCCTGGCTCGCGCCTCACGGTGGCGGCCCGGTCGGAGGCTGCCGCCCGGGCTCTCGCCCGGGAGCGAGGCGTCGAGGTGGCGGCGAGCTTCGAGGAGGCCGTCCGCGGCGCAGACGTCGTCTGCTGCTGCACCGCCGCTAGGAGCCCGATCCTCGTCGACAGCTGGCTCGGGCCCGGCTGCCACGTGAGCTCGGTCGGCTCGGGCGAGGAGGTCCCGGCCGAGACAGTTGAGCGCGCCGAGCTCTTCGTCGAGTCGCGCACCGCCCTCCTGCCGCCGCCGGCAGGCAGTTGCGAGCTGGCCGGCCGCCCACCGGAGTCGGTCACCGAGGTGGGCGAGGTCCTCGCCGGCCTGAAGGGCGGGCGCAGCTCTCCGGCGGCTCTCACCTTTTACAAGTCGATGGGCCATGCGGCAGAGGACCTGGCGGCGAGCGGGGTCGTGCTGGCGGAGGCCGCCAGGCGCCATGGAGGCCAGCGGGTCAGCCTCTGAGGCCGGCGCCGCTCATGGCTCTCACTCGATGATGTCGCTTGGTGCAGGACCGAACACGCAAAGAGAGTCGAGCAGCACTTTCGGGTCCTCGCTCCAGTCGAGGGCAAGGAGCTGGTTCCTGCTCCGCCGTCCGAGCCGCCAGCGGAAGGCCTCGAAGGCGGTCGTCCGAAGGAGGACGGCCTCCTCGCCCTCCGGACCGAGAGAGAACTGACGCTCTCCGATCAAGACGACCATCGCCCGGGGCGGCCGCAACCAGGTGAGGAGACGCTCTGCTGCAAGCTCGACCGCCTGCTCGTCCCGGCTGCCTGGCTTGCCGAGGGCACCGCGCAGATCGTGCTCATGAGCCAGGACATCGAGAAAGAGCGGCCAGGCCGAGGCAGCGGCCAGCTGTGGCTGGAGCGAGGTGGCAAGACGCTCCCAGTGCTCGAGCAGTCGGTCGACAGGCCAGCCGGCGAAGGCGGCCAGCTGGGCGGCAGTCTCTTCGTCGCTCGGCGGCCCGAGGAGCCTGCCGGCGAGCGCCTCCTCCGCGCTGGCGGTCAGGTGGGCAAGGAGCTGGCGCACCGACCAGGCCGGACAGCAGGGCACCTGCCGCTCGAGCTCTTTCCCGTCCAGCTCGGAGACCAGCCCGAGAATCCGCCGGCGGCTCTCGCCGTAGTAGCGGGCCAGACCGTCCACGGGCAGGAGGACCACGGGGCGATGTTACGGCCGCCTTGGTCCCGCCGCCGGCGCTCGGGCAACCCCCTGCTCGCCTCTGGCGCCCCCCGGCGGCCACCCTCGAGCCGGACCGGGCCATCTTTGGCGGCCTCCGCTTCGCGGCATGGGCTAGAGGTTCATGCCGATCAGCGGATCTCAACATCAATGGGCACAGAAGCACGCATCGGACTTCTCCTCGGGGCCACCTGCTGTCTTTCGCAGTGATGGTCGACTGGATCATCGAAGAGCTCGACTAGCCAAAGCGCGATCGGCCCAATGAAGCGAGAAGAGGGCTCCCGCCGCCCAGCACCCGGCGGGCCTGGTCGGTCCGCCGGGGGCGTGGCGCCCGGCGGACCCGGTGGGCTGCCCGCCTTGTCGCCGCTCCTTCCTGCCATCCTCTCGCTTCCCGCTTGCTGAAGCCCCTTTTCACCACGACGCGTTCGCAGTGGCCCGCATCGACTGCCGGCCCAGACGGCGGTCCTGTTCAGAGGCTTTTGTGGGCGCCGTCTTGGCTCCTCGTGAGAAAGGCGCTCGGCGGGGCCGGTCGGCGGACGGCGAAGAGGCTCGCTCGGGAAAAGAGATGGGCTAGCTCAGGAAAAGAGATGGAATGTTTGCTTGGCGGCCACGAGGTCGTAGCGCGCCTGTAACACACCGCTGCTAAAGATTCCCCCGGGTCAGTCGATATCCGACTGGAGCTAGTTGGGAACCCGGGGGCTGGTTGCATTGCGTGGCATTCGTTTCATCGGTCCGGTCGTCGCGGGGACGATCGTGGCAGCAGGACTCATCGTCGGCGGCTGGGCCAGCTCGGCCGGGGCGGCTAGCAGAGACGGCCAGGCGATCGCGCAGCTCGCGCTGGCCAATGTCGGGCGCCACGCCTGTGCCCGCAACAGCCTCGGCGGGCGCGGCTACGGCAGCAGCTGCACGGGCAACGGTGGTCGCCCGGAGTACTGGTGCGCAGACTTCGCCAAGTGGGTCTGGCAGAACTCTGGCGTGGCGGACACCCAGGAGCTGACGCCTGCCGCAGGAAGCTTCTACACCTACGGACTGCGCAACGGCACCCTGACGGCCCTCCCGGCAGTGGGTGACGCCGCCGTGTTCAACTACTACGGAGGCGGTGTGGCCGAGCACGTCGCCCTCGTCACGGCGGTCTACCCGAACGGGACGGTCGAGACCACGAGCGGCGACTGGGGCGGTCAGGGCGGGACGGAAGCGCAGTTCTCCTCCACCTCGCGGGTGGTGCTCAACAGCCCTGCCTACGTGGCGGCGGTGGGCAAGATGCCGCCACCGATGGGCATGGTGCTGAGCGGCTTCGTCGCTCCCGTCGGCGTGGCGGTCACCCCAGTCCTCGGCGGGACGGAGGTGGCGGACAACTCGACGCTCGTGGCGGGCCAGACCATCCAGTCGCCGAACGGGCTCTTCTCGCTCGGGCTCTCGCAGACCGGTGCCCTGCAGGAGACCCTCGGCAGCCGTGTCCTCTGGACGACGGGCAGCGCCGGTCAGCCGAACGACAAGGCGGAGCTGCAGAGTGACGGCAACCTCGTCCTCTACGCCGCCGCCGGCCAGCCGCTCTGGAGCACCGGGACCGGCAACAACCCGGGTGACTCCCTCTGGTTGCGCAACGACGGCTCGATCCTCATTCTCAGCTCGACCGGCACGGTGCTGTGGCGCCAGACCCCCTCGACCGGGATCATTCCCGTCGGGACCACGCTCACGGCCGGACAGGAGCTCGTGGCGGACGAGGGTCTCTACCAGCTCTACATGCAGCGGGACGGGAACCTCGTCGAGTACTCGGCCGGGCGGGCCCTCTGGACGAGCGGCACCGCTGGCGAGTGGGGGGCCTTCGCCAAGATGTACCCGAGCGGGATGCTGGCGGTGCTCAACCCCAAGTACAGGGCGCTCAAGGCCTGGGGTCGCCTGCACCAGCCCGGCTTTGCCCAGCTCGCTCCCTGGGGGGCACTCGTCGTCCGCAACGACCGGGCGGTGCTCTGGTCCAACAAACTCTGAGCTGGCGGCCCTGCTCCCGCTTCGAGGAGGCGGCTGATTGGGCCATGCTGGGCGGGTGGAGACACGCCGCTGCCCGCCGCCTCCGAGTGGCGCCCCGAGGGTGCTTTCTCGAAGCGAGGGCCTGAGCGCCGGCCTCGGCTCGGGACCCCGGCGCTGGCGCCGCTGCCGGAGCGCAAGGTGACGGTAGGGGACCTGGCCGAAAGCGAGGGGGAGCCGCCTTCCCCCGAGCTCCTCTTGCGCCGCCTCGGCTCTTTCGAGCTGCGCCAGTGGTCGGTACCTGCCCACAACCGCTGGCTGAGCGCCGGCGTCTTTCTCGTCGAGCTCTCGGGCGGGAGGCGAGCCGTGCTCAAGCACCTCTCATCCGAGCCGCCCGCCGGCGAAACCGACTGGGAAGCCCACTGGAGCCGGCGGTCCTCGGAGCCGCGGCACTGGAACTACTGGCGGCGAGAAGCGCTCTGTTACAGAAGCGGCCTCTCCCAGTGCTACCGAGACTCAGGCATCTTTGCGCCCGGCCTGCTGGCTCTCGACGAGAACGAGAAGGATGCGGTCCTTTTGATCGAGCGGGTGAGCGGGCGACCGGGGGAGAGCTGGGACCTCGGTTCATACCGGCGGGCGGCGCAGTGCCTCGGGCGCGCGCAGGGCAGCTGGGCGGGCTGCGACTGGGAAACGGGCCACGAGTGGCTGAGCCAGGGTTTTCTCCACGACTACAGCGCCGAGAAGCCGGTCGCCTGGGAGCTCCTCCAAAGCGACGAGGCCTGGTCGCATCCTCTTGCTCGTGAGTGCTTCCCGCCCGGCCTGAGGGAGGCCGCCAGCCTTCTCCACGAGGAGCGAGAGCGGCTCTGGGCCATAGGCGAGTCTCTCCCGCGCACCTTGTGCCATCTCGACTTCTGGCCGAAGAACCTCTTCGAGCAGGAGGGCGGCTTCTCCCTGATCGACTGGTCCTTCGCCGGCGGCGGGGCGGTGGGGGAGGATCCGGGGAACCTCGTCCCCGACTCGGTGGCTGACCACTTCATTCCCGCCTCCCAGCTGGCAGCGCTCGAGGCGGCCGTCTTCGAGGGTTACCTCGCCGGCCTCCGCCAGGCCGGCTGGCAGGAGGATCCAGAGCTCGTCCGGCTCGGCATGTGGGCCTCGGCCGTCAAATACGACTGGCTGATGCCATTCACCCTCGCCCAGCTCGAGGACGCCCGGCAGCGGGCCTACGGGGGCGGCCCTGAGGTCGACGCCCGGTTCAGGTTCCGGGAGCGGGGGGCGGTGCTGGTCCACCTCTCGCGCTGGGCCGCCTCTGCCCTCGCCCTCGCCGATCGGCTCGGCATCTGAGAAGCTCGGGCTCACAGAGCAGCAGGCTGGGACAGGAGAAAGAGCAGTGGTTGCTGGTTTCCCTTCACCCACGAACCCCCGCAGCTCGAGAAACGAGGTGCTGGCGGAGTACCTCGACTACTTCCGGGGGCGTGTCATCGAAAAGGTGCTCTCGCTCCCGGCCGAAGAGCTCCGACGCAGCCGGCTGTCCTCCGGCTGGACGCCGCTCGAGCTCCTCGTCCACCTTCGCCACGTGGAGAACCGCTGGCTCGTCTGGGGCTTTCTGGGAGAGGAGGTGGCCGACCCGTGGGGAGATGAGCGCCAGGGTCGGTGGCACGTGGCGGAGGGCGCATCGGCTGCCCAGCTGACGGCGGCGCTCGCCGAGCAGGGCAGGGTCTCGCGCCGCATCATCACCGACCACGACCTCGCCCAGGTCGGGGAGCCGGGGGAGCGCTGGGACGGCAGCCCGCCTGCCACCCTCGAGCGGGTCTGCCTCCACCTGTTGCAGGAGTATGCCCGCCACCTGGGCCATCTCGACATCGTGGCCGAGCTGGCGGGGGTTGAAGCAGAAGAGTAGCTGGGGCGGGTGAGGCTCGGCCTTGGCCCGGCGGCAACTCAGCGCTCCTCGTCGACGCCTGCCTCTTCTACGGGCTCGCCCAGGGTGAGGGCGTCGTCGGACTCTCCGGCCAGCAAGGCTTCGGGCTTGACCGGGGCGACCCGCTCTTCTTCGGGCGGCTGGTGGCGGAAGAAGCCCCAGAAGCTGAGGGCGTTGGCGAGCTGGAGCACCGAGGAGATCTCGAAGGGAGCCGCCAGGCTCACCTCGTCGAAGAGGTAGCCCGAGAAGAGGGGGCTCGCCGCCATGGCGAGCTGGCTCGGCAGGTTCGAGAGCGCTGCCACCGATGCCCGCTCCGAGCGGTCGGCCTGGGAGATCGCATACGACTGGCGGAGGGGCAGTCCCACTCGCTGCACGGCCATGCGGACGAGGTAGATGCCACCGGCGATCTCGAAGCTGGGGGAGAGCGCCATCGGTACGAGCAGGACCGCCTGCAGGCTGCGGAAGATCGTCACGGCTCGCACGACCCCAAGGCGGCGGGCGATTGCGGCTGCCGAGAGGGTCGAGCCCATCGTCACCACGTTGATCACGGCGAAGAGGACCCCGATCCGGCCCGGGCCGACCCCGAAGCGGCGGAAGAACCAGTAGGTGATGAACGGCCCGAACATGCCGACGGCCATCCCGTTCAAGGTGTTGGTCACCCAGAGCTTGTAGAGCAGCACTCGGGAGTGCCTCGGCCAGTGGATCCTCGGCCGCTTGGCGCCCGGCGCTCTCTCGGGCCGGGGAGCTTCTCGGAGCCAGATCCCCAGCACTCCTGCCAGCACCGAGACGACTGCTATGACGAGAAAGCCAGGCCTGTAGGCGGCGGTGGCGGCGCCGCCGTGGATGTGAGCGTGGTCGGCCAAGAGGGCGAGGAGGCCACCTACCGTCGCACCGAGGGAGGAGCCGAAGGCCAGACGGCCAAAGGCGTCATTGCGCCCGGCCGGGGTGACGTCGTCAGTGACGAAGGCGGACTCCGCCGGCTGGTAGGGGCCGACGGCGCCTGCGCCGGCCCCCGCTCCCCGCCCGAACGAGCCGATCGCTCCCATGACGAACAGGGCCGGTGTAGAGGCCGTGAAGGCGAACACGACCGCTGCTGCCCCTGTCAAGAGCGGGACACCGATCAGAAACGGTCGCCGTCCCACCTGGTCGGAGTAAAGGCCGATGAGGGTGGACATGAGGGCTGAAAGAAGGGCGACGAGCATCACGTACTCGGCGAGCTCGATGGCGCTGAAGCCCTGCAGCGCCAGGTAGATGGGAGTGATCACGCCCGCCAGGGCCCGTCCGGTGCTCATCACGACGCGGGCGGCCAGAAGGACCGGGAAATTGCGGCCCCCCCAAGCCGGTGCCAGGGCGCGGCTCAGGAGTTGGCGCGATCTCGCGGCGGGCATCGCAGGCGGACACTACCGAGTGCTTGCGAGCGTGCTGCCGACCTCGGTGAAGGAGAGCTGCCAGGTCAAAGGCGGCTGCCGCGGGCTGGCCCCGGAAGAAGGGAATCTGCCTGGCGCCGATCAGGAGCAGACGGCGGTTATCGCTCCGATGACCGCCAGGTGGGAGATGCCGATCGGAAAGTTGCCGAGCAGCTCGCCCGAGACGGCATCGATCTCCTCGCCGAACAGGCCGAGATCGTTTGATCCTTCGAGGGCGGCCGAGAGGAGCTGAGCCGCCTCGTTCCTCTGGCCGGCTATCGCCATCGCTTCGATCAGCCAGAAGGTGCAGGCAACGAAGGCGTGCTCCTCCTCGGCGGCGGCGCTGTAGCGAAAGAGCCAGGGACCTTCGGCCGTCAGCTCCCGGCGCACGGCCTCGATGGTGGTGCGAAGGCGCGGATCATCCGGGGCGAGGAAACCGGTGCGGGCAGCGAGGAGGACGGCCGCATCGAGCTCTTCCGTGCCGGCATAGAAGGTGTAGGAGCCCTTGGCCTCTGACCAGCAGCGGTCGTCGGCGTAGGCGTGGATCTCGTCGGCCGCCGCCCGCCAGCGGCCGGGATGGAGCGAAGGGAGCTCGCCTCTCTCAGCGAGCTGGGCGGCGCGGCGCAGGGCGGCCCAGCTGCCGATCAGGCTAGAGGTGTATCTCTCGGAGCTACCCAGCTCCCAGATGCCCGCGTCAGGCTTCGGCCACTCGTCACAGAGCCGGTCGGCCAGGCGGGCGAGCATGACGGCGCTCTCGGGGTCGAGATGGGTGTGGTTCTCCACATGGCGGAAGACGGCGCCGAAGAGGTCTCCATAGGAGCCGTGCTGGCTCTGGGAGGCGGCCTTGTTGCCGATGACGACGGGAGTCGACGACTTGTAGCCCGTGAGGAGCTCGTTCTCCTGCTGGTTGGCCGGGGCAGGCTTTCCGTCGAGCAGGTAGAAGACGTGCACGTCCGGGGCCGTCTGCCCCACGCTGCGCAGCAGCCAGCTGAGCGAGGCGTCCACCTCCTCGGTGAGCTTCAGGCGGCTGAGGGCGTCGATCATGAAAGAGGCATCGCGCACCCAGGAGAAGCGATAGTCGAAATTGCGCGAGCCGCCGACCACCTCGGGCAGCGCGGTCGTGGGGGCGGCGGCGATCGCTCCGCTGTCGACCTGCTGCAACGCCTTGATGGTGAGGGCGCTCCGCACGACGTGGGCGGCGTGCTCCCCCTCGTAGTCGATCAGCTCCGCCCAGGCCGACCAGGCCTCGATCGTGTGCTGCAGCCGGCGCTGCACGTCGACTGGGCGAGGCAGGTGGACCGGGTGCTCCTTGGCCATCACGAGCGCCAAGAGGCATTCGTCGCCTGCGACGAGGCGGGTCGACCCCGCCACGGCAGCGGGGGAGTAGCGCGGCTTGCCGGCCTCGGACACCAGCAGGCGGGCCTGCAGGTCGCCCGCGACGATGAGAGGCGCACCGTCTGCCTCGCGCACATAGGGACGGCAGGTGGCGAGACGGGTACCCGGGCGCAGCTCCCATTCGAGCGTCGCCTCGCCGGCGGTGCACTCGATCTTGCGAGCCAGCTCGCTCCAGGGAAGCCGGCCCTGGAACCCCTGGTTGAGGCAGTCGGTCACACGCAGCGTTCCCTTCGGGGTGGCCAAGGTCGTCTCGAGGACGAGCGTGCCCGGCAGGTAGCGGCGCGTGACCTCGTAGTCACCGTGCGCACCGATGCGAAAGTGCCCACCGCTGCGGGCGTCTATCACTCCCGAGATGAACGGCGGCGTGTCGATGGCCGGGGCCGCCAGCCAGTCGACCGAGCCGTCGGCGGCTACGAGGGCCGCTCCGTGCCCGTCCCCGATGAGGCCGTAGCTGCTGAGCCGAGCAAAGCCATCGCTGTCGCGCTGCTGGTCCACATGGCCCGTTACCCGGCGTGACGGGGAGCCAACCGGCCGGGGTGTCACCGCTTGCTCCTCTGTAGGGGCACCGGGGTTGGCAATGCAGCGAGCGGCGAGCGCCGTCGGAGCTGTCGCAGCGATGATGCCGGGCGGGGAGGAGTGACGACGAGCGGGCGCCGCAGGACCGAGCGCTGAGCCAGCAGATCTGTGAAGCTGGCTGCGATGCCACGACGCCTAGCTCGACCCGAGGACATCGGACTGGTCCGTTGGGTGCAGGGCCCCGCAGTCGCCCCGGAGGGCGACCGGGTGGCCTGGACCGAGACCTGGCTCGATCTCGAGAAGGACGAGCCCGTGTCGAGCATCTACGTGGCGCCGGCGGACGGCTCTCGTCCCCCGCGGCGTTTCAGCCAGGGCGGGCACGACTCCTTCGCCCGCTGGTCTCCCGATGGCCGTCATCTGGCCTACCTCGGGGCGGACGACGGGCCACCGCAGCTGAGGATCGCCCCGCTCGAAGGCGGAGAGCCGCTCAGCCCGGAGCTGCCTGGCCCAACCCGGTGGATCGAGTGGTCACCCGACGGCCGCCACCTTCTGCTCGTGCTGAACATCGGTGCGCCGCAACGGGCTGGCACCGCCGTCGAGCGCAACTCGCCCCGGGTCATCCGGGGCTGGGTGAACAGGCTGGACGGCGCCGGCTGGATGGAGGGCCGGGACCACCTGTTCTTGTACGAGGTCAGCAGCGGCGCCCTGCAACAGCTCACGACCGGGGACTACGACCACCGCCAGCCCTCCTTCGCCCCGGACGGGTCGAGCGTCGTCTTCTTGTCGGACCGCTCGGCTGACCGCGACGAGCGGCACTCCGAGGACGACATCTGGCTGCTGTCCTTGCGGGGCCGGAAGAGCCCGCGCAGGATCGCCACGGGGATCTCGTACGCCGCCTGGCCGCTCTTCTCGCCTGACGGCGCGAGGGTGGCCTTCTCCGGCCTGCCCGGGCGAGAGACGACCGCCGCCCGAGACAGCCGGCTCCTCGTGGTCACGGCCGACGGCGAGAGCGACCCGCGCCCGGTGGCATCGGGGCTCGACCGGCCCACCGCCTTCAGCTTCTCGGGGCAGAGCTTCGCCTGGCTGGACGAGAGCGAGCTCGTGTTCACCGTTGCCGACAAGGGCGCTGCCGGGCTGCGCCGTGCTCGCCTGGGCGACCGGCGGGCGAGGGCGGTGCTCGGCGGTGAAAGCCAGGTCACCGAGCTCTCGGCCGCCAAAGGCGGCGCGGGAAGGACTCTCGCCTTCGTCTCTCTCTGGGTCGACCGGCCGCCTGAGGTCTACACGCTCGCTCTCGGGCGCCGCGCCCGCCCGCCGGTGCAGGTGAGCGCGGCGGGCCGCCCGCTGGCAGCCGCCGTGAAGCTCCTGCCCGCCAAGCGCTGCTCGACCAAGGCAACCGACGGGCGTGAGCTCGAGTACTTCGTGATGGCCCCTCCCCGAAAGAGCGAGGGCGGCCGCACCGTCAAGGCACCGCTGCTCCTGGAGGTCCACGGCGGCCCGCACGCCTACCACCCCTTCTGTGAAGTGTTCATCAACTACCAGGTGATGGCCGCCGCCGGCTACGCCGTCGTTCTGGCAAACCCGCGGGGCTCGATCTCCTATGGCGAGCGGTTCGCCCTCCTTGCCCGGGGGGACTGGGGCGAGGGCCCCTTTGCCGACCTGATGGCCTGCGCCGACGACGCCATCGAGCGCGGGCTGGCCGACGGCCGCCGGCAGTTCGTGAGCGGCTACTCATACGGGGGCTACATGTCCGCGTGGATCGTCGGCCACACCAAGCGCTTCAAGGCCGCTGCCATCGGTGCCCCGGTCGTCAGCTTCACGAGCCTCTTCGGTACCTGGGACGGCGGCTCCTACCTCGCCGACGCCCTGCTCGGAGACCCCTGGGATGGCGGCGACCATCTCCGGGCACAGTCGCCGCTCACCTACTCCCCGCAGGTCTCCACCCCCGTCTATCTGTACGTGAACGACGGGGACATGCGCTGTCCCCCCAGCCAGGCCGACGAGCTCTTCGCGGCACTCAAGTGGCACGGCAAGGAGGTGGAGTACGTGCGCTACCCGGGAGGCTCGCACCTGTCTCTGCTCCCGATGGCCGGGCCACCGTCTCAGAACATCGATCGGGCCCGCCGCATGCTCTCCTTCTTCGCCCGTCACGGCGGCGAGCGGCCGTCCTCAGGGAGATGACGACTGCGCACGGCACCCATGACTTTGATGAGGACCCGCGCAACGCCGAGATACTCATCTACGTGAACGGCCGGCTCGCCCCCAGAGCCGAGGCGTCAGTGAGCGTCTTCGACGCCGGGTTCATGCTGGGCGACGGCGTCTGGGAGGGTCTCCGGGTGAAGGGCGGCCATCCCCTCTTCCTCGAGGAGCACCTCGACCGCCTCTTCGAGGGTGCAGCCGCCCTCGCGCTCGACATCGGCCACAGCCGGGAGGAGCTGACCGACCTCCTCTATGAGACCTTGCAGGCAAACGGCATGGATGGCGACGGCATCCACGTCCGGCTGATGGTCACGAGGGGACCGAAGTCGACGCCCTACCAGGACCCCCGATTCTCGGCCGGCCCACCCACCATCGTGGTCATCCCCGAGTACAAGGGCCCGCTCGAGTCGACCCTCACACGGGGCATCACCCTTTTCACCGTCCACGTCCGGCGCGCTTCTCCCGACACCTTGGATCCGAAGCTCAACGTCCACTCGAAGCTGAACGACATCCTCGCCTGCATCCAGGCCTACACAGCCGGGGCCGATGAGGCCCTCATGCTCGACCCGGGCGGCTTCGTCGCCACCTGCAACTCGACCCACTTCTTCATCGTGCGCAAGGGGGAGGTGTGGACCTCGACGGGCGACCACTGCCTCGGCGGCATCACCCGGCGCAACGTGCTTCGCGTCTGCTCCCGGGCCGGCATACCGGCCCGGGAGAAGAACTTCTCACTCACAGAGGTCTACGGGGCAGACGAGGCCTTCGTCACCGGGACCTTCGCGGGTGTGGTGCCTGTCCGCTCCGTCGACGGCCGCCAGATAGGACGCGGTGGGCGGGGACCGATGGTGGAGCGCCTGCAGCAGCTCTACCTCTCCCTCACCGAGGAGGAGGCAGAGAGGGCGGCCGCCAGGCGATGAGCGAAGGTCTCCGCCTGGCCGTGTGGTCGGGGCCGCGCAACATCTCCACCGCGCTCATGCGCTCGTTCGAGAACCGGCCCGACACCACTGTCGTCGACGAGCCCCTCTATGCCTACTTCCTCTCTGTGACGGGTCTTGAGCACCCCGGACGCGAGGAGGTGCTGGCCAGCGGAGAGACGGATTGGAGGAAGGTGGTCGCCTCCCTCACGGCACCACGAGACGGTCTCTTCTACCAAAAGCACATGGCCCACCACCTCGTCGGCGAGATCGAGTGGGGCTGGATCGCCTCGCTCACGAACGTGCTCCTCATAAGGAGCCCGGAACAGGTCGTCTCCTCCTACCTGGGCTCTCGAGCCGACGTCACCGCAGAAGACATCGGGCTCGAGAAACAGTGGCGTCTCTATGAGCTGCTGGGGCGGCGGCCGCCTGTGATAGATGCCGCCGACTTCCTGCACGATCCGGAGGGCCATCTCCGTTACCTCTGCAGCTATGCGGGGGTCGAGTTCACCAAGGCCATGCTCTCCTGGCCCGCCGGCCCCCGCCCGAGCGATGGGATCTGGGCGCGGTACTGGTACGAGGCCGTGATCTCCTCGACGGGCTTTCGCCCCTATGAAAAGCGCCCGGTCCACCTGAGCGCGCCGGCCGCCAAGGTTGTGGCCGAGGTCCGTCCCTACTATGAGCGGCTGCACGCCGAGAGAGTGCTGATCTGACCCGGCAGCAAAAAGGCGTCTCGGCATGAGAAGCTGCCAGACATGCGGCCGGCCGAGACCCCCCTCGCTGGCGGTCTCGCCTGCAGGCCATTTGGGCGAGGAGGGGGCCGGTGACAGCCCCAGCGGTCGATGAGGCGGCTGCCTCCGGCTCGAGCCGGGCTGGCCTCGTCATCGAGACGACCGGCCTCTCGAAGCGGTTCAAGGACCGGCTTGCCGTCGACAGCGTCGACCTGCAGGTCCCGCAAGGGTGCTGCTTCGGCTTCCTCGGACCGAACGGCGCCGGAAAGACCACCCTCATACGGATGCTCCTCGGGATGACGCGCCCCAGCACCGGGACCATCCGCCTGCGAGGCCATGACATGCCGGCCGACAAGACGGCGGCTCTGAGCCGGGTGGGGGCGATCGTCGAGGAGCCCCGCTTCGTCCCGTACCTGACGGGACGAGAGAACCTGAGGGTCATCGCCGCCGCCCGGGAGCAGGAGGCGGACGCTCGCATCGGGCCTGCCCTCGCCAGAGTGGGCCTTGCCGAGCGGGCAGATCAAAAGGTGAAGACCTATTCGCTCGGGATGCGCCAGCGTCTCGGAGTCGCCCGTTGCCTGTTGGCCGACCCCGAGCTGCTGATCCTCGACGAGCCCACCAACGGTCTCGACCCGGCCGGGATCCACGAGTTCCGTCAGCTGGTGCGCGACCTCGTGGTCGAGGGGCGGACGGTCTTCCTCTCCTCCCACCTCCTGGACGAGATCGAGAAGACCTGTGACTTCGTCGCTGTCATCGACGGTGGCAAGGTGATACAGCAAGGAGCCATCGGAGCCATCGGCCTCGGTGAGACAGCGAGCATCCAGATCCGCCTGGGCTGTGATCGGCCGGCAGAGGCGGCGGCCTACATCTCCCAGCACCGCCAGGAGCTGGGAGTGCTCACCGTCGAGCCCGTCGTGGACGGCCTCCAGATCGAGCTGGCGGTCCAGCAAGGGAGCGGCCAGCGGGGCATCGAGTCGGCGCTGGCCACGCTCAACGCCAGCCTGGTGCAGGCAGGCCACGGCGTCTTCCGCCTCGAGCTGCTCCGCCAGTCGCTCGAGGAGAGGTTCCTCGCCGTGACGAGCCGCATGGGGGAGGCGCCCCAGTGAGCGTCAGGCTGATCCGGGCCGAGGCCCTCAAGCTGCGAAAGAGTCGGGGTCTGGTGATCGCCACCGTCCTCATGACGCTCGGGATCGGAGCCCTCGTCATCCTGATCCCGGAGTTCTACCGGCTCGCCCATCCCACCGCCGCCTTCGCCGGCGGGGCGAGGGGGCTGCAGCGGATCGGGATCGCCGTCGGCTTCATCGGGTCCATCGCGGCGATGCTCGTCGGGACGGCGGCCGGAACCGGTGACCTCTCGACCGGCATCTTCCGCGACATGGTTGCGACCGGCAAGTCCCGGGCGGCCCTCTTTGGGGCTCGCGTGCCGGGCGCCCTCATCTACTGGCTGCCGCTCGTGACCTTCGCCTACCTCGTGTCGGCCCTTTTGGACCTGGCCTTCAGCGATCACCATCCACCCGCGCCCGTCCGGTCCGCATCACTTCCGGTCGCCGTCGCCAGGCTGTTCAACCAGGGAGTTCCCGCAATCCACCAGTACGTCGACTGGTACCTGTGGATCCTTCTCTATACGGTCTTCGTGCTCCTCGTCTCCATCGGTCTCTCCTCCTTGCTCGGCTCGCGGGCGATCACGCTCGGGATCCTCATCCCCTTCCAGCTCTTCGTGGCGCCGGTCCTCTCCGGCATCACTCAGCTCGGAGCGGTCCGAGAGGCGTTCTACCCCCAGTCGATCGCTCTCATCGAGCCACTTGGCCCCGGCGGGAGAGGACAGCACTCCTTCGGCGTGCTCGTCACCTCCAGCCTCACGGTGGCCTGGCTCGTGCTCGCCGCCTGGGTGGTGGTTGCTCTGGCGGTCGGGCTCTGGAAGACGAGCACGAGAGACGTCTAGGGGGCGCTGCCAGCCTGCCCCGGACGACCGCATGGCTCCGGCGGGTGGGAGGTATGAGGCCCCGCTTCCATAAGAAGACTGCTGTCTGCCGCCGCGCTCGACCGCATCCTCCTCGTCGGGCGCGAGAGGAAAGGGAGAAGAGCGCCTGAAAAGCCGAGGAGCGGTGCCGGCCTCCAGCTAAGCGGGCCGCTTGCCCGTGGTGCTCATCGAGTGGCCCCCGCGGCGCTCGCAGCCACCCGGCCCAGCTCAGGCGGGCTGCCAGCGGCCGACGAGCGGCTCCACCGCGCCCGGACCGGGGAGGGCGTCCATCACCTCGGCGTCCACCTTCCCGCCGCAGTTCGAGCAGGTGAACACCGGTTCGCTCATCCTGCCGCACTCGGTGTGGCGGAGGACAAGAGGCGGCCCGCCCGGTGCGGCGTAGCGATCGCCCCACTGCCGCATGGCCGTCACGATGGGCCAGAGGTCTCGGCCCTTCTCGGTCAGCCGGTACTCGAAGCGGGGCGGCCGCTCGGAGTAGAGCACCTTGGTCATGACACCGGCTTCCACCAGTCGGCTCAGCCGCAGGGCGAGGATGTTGCGGGAGATCCCGAGGCGCCGCTGGAACTGGTCGAAGTTGCAGACGCCGAGGAGGGCATCTCGCACTATCAGCATCGACCACCACTCGCCCACGATCTCGAGGCACTGAGCGATCGAGCAGTGCATCTCGGCGAAGCTCTTTCGCTCCATCCGAGGGATGCTACTGGGTCCCCTCACGCGACTTAGGGTTCTCCAAGTCCGCCGCAAGACGCTGGTGGCGACACTGCTGCTGCCAGATGTCGCTCGGCCGACGACGCCCGCAGGGGGGCCGGGCGGCGTCGGGCAATATGGGCCATGCCCGGCGCGCCCTGTGATCCGAGCGACCTCGGCCCGGAGTTCTTCACGACAGCCCTCCGGGGGCGCTATCCCGGCATCGAGGTGGCGGCCGCCGAACTGGTCGAGCAGCAGGAGGGGACAAACACCCGAGCCCGCTTCCGCCTCACCTACCGGCGAGGAACGGGACCTGGCGCCGTCTTCGTGAAAGCGCCCGGACGCCTGCTCCACCGCCTCGCCCTCTCGGTGCTCGGTGCCCTCGAGACAGAGGCAAGGCTCGCCTCCTCGGGCGTCCGGCTCCCCCTCGAGCACGCCGAGCTGCTCGCCGGGGTCCTCCTCGGGGGCCACCGGGGGTCCGTAGTCCTGCTCGAGGACATCTCGGCTCGCCAGGCGAGCCCGAACCAGCCGCGGACCCCGCTCAGCCCTGCCGAGGTCGAAAGTGGCCTTCTCGAGCTGGGGAGTCTGCACGCCGCCTACCTCGGGCGCCCGCTGCCAGCCGCCCTCTCCTTCGTCTCACCGTGGCGGCTCGCCCCTTTCTGGGCGGCGGTCTCGCTGCCGAGCCTGGCGGTGGCCCGCCGACGGTTGCAAAGCCTCGAGAACGGGAGCTGGCCCGCCAAGGTCTCGCTCCCCGTCCTCGAGCGCCAGTTCCGCCAGAGCGCCCGGCTGGCCCGTTCCGGCCCCCAGACGCTGCTGCACGGCGACCCCCATCCGGGCAACAGCTACCGCCTTCCTGGTGACAGGACGGGCTTTTACGACTGGCAGCTCATCCGCCGGGGACATTTCGCCCACGACGTCAGCTACTTCCTCGCCGGCAGCCTCACCGTCGCTGACCGGCGGGCGCACGAGCGGCGGCTGCTCGAGGTCTACCTCGACGCCCTCGGGTCGAGCGGCGGCCGATCGCCCTCTTTCGCCGAGACATGGGAGCGCTACCGGGCAGGGCCGGCCTTCGGCCTTTCCACCTGGCTGCACACCCTCTCGGCCGGCTCGTTCCAGGAGACAGCCGACACCCTGGCCATGATCGATCGCTTCAAGGCGGCCTACGAGGACCTCGGCACCGCCAAGGCCCTCTGAACCGGCGCCGGGGCGCTCGCTCTGGCAGCATCATCCCATGGAGCACCCCGCTGCCAGCTGGCCCTACACGGTCGATTCCGCCAGCGAGGTGGTCGACTGGGAGGCGGCCAAGGCTGCGCTTCGTGCCGACCACTTCGACAACGGCCGTTCGCCTGCCGGCTTGCGCCGCTCCTTCGAGAACTCCGCCCACGTCGCCTACGCCTGGTGCGAGAGCGACCTCGTCGGTATGGCCCGCCTCTTGAGCGATGACGTCTGCAACGCCTACCTGGTCGACGTCTGGACCCATTCGGCCCACCGCCGCCGCGGGGTGGGCTCGGCGATGGTCCGCTACCTGCTCGCCCGGGTGCCGGGCCAGCACATCGGGCTGCAGAGCGAGGAGAAGAACCGCTCTTTCTACGAGGCTCTCGGCTTTATGGCCCAGCCGCACTTCCTCGCGAAGGTGGAGGGCGAGTGGCTCGCCAACCCGGGCAACGGGTGAGCGGGCATGAGAGCAAGGGTCGCAGGGTAGCTGCCTGCCAGAGCCGGGAGGGGCCCGGCCGAAGGACAGGGGATGGCAAGAAGATTGCGGCCCGGAGTGCTCGTCGACCTCGACGGCACCCTCATCGACTCGAACTACCTGCACACGCTCGCCTGGTCGCGGGCGCTCGGCGACGTCGGAGAGTGGGCTCCGATGAACGCCATCCACCGGTTGATCGGCATGGGGGGAGACCGCCTCGTCCCCGAGCTGCTCGGCCACGAACACGAAGAGGCCGCCGCCCGCCGCCCGATCCGCTACAAGGAGCTGATGGCTGAGGTGCGCCCCTTCCCCGGGGCAGGCCAGCTCCTCCGGCACCTCTCTGCTGTCGGGGTGGCGGTCGTGGTCGCCAGCTCGGCGCCAGCGAGCGAGCTCTCCCACGGGCTCGATCTCGTCGGCGCTGACGAGGCGATCGAGGCGCGAACGAGCGCCGACGAGGTGTCCTCCTCCAAGCCCGATCCCGAGGTCTTCCAGGTGGCGATGGAGGTTGCTTGTCTCGATCCCGCCCGCACGCTCGCCCTCGGTGACTCCATCTGGGACATCGAGGCTGCCCGCCTCGCCGGGGTCGGGTGTCTGACCGTGGAGAGCGGCGGCTTCAGCCACTACGAGCTCGGCCAGGCCGGAGCTCTCGCCGTCTACCGGGACGTCGGCTCCCTCGAGGCGAAGCTCGATCAGAGCCCCCTCGCAGCGCTCGTCGGCTGAGCCTCCGTTAGCCTCCGAGCCATGAAGCCCTTCGGTTTCCCGGACCCGGTCAACGAGACCTCGGCCCGCGTCGTGGCTGGGGGGGTGGTGGCCATGACTGCCTCCACCATCCTGCTCGACCAGCCGTTGCTGCTCCTCCCGCTCACCTACGGCTTTGCCGCCCGGGTTGCGACCGGTCCCACCCTGAGCCCGCTCGGCCAGCTGGCGACAAAGGTCGTCACTCCCCGGATCAACGTCGAGCACAGGTACGTCCCCGGGCCGCCCAAGCGGCTGGCCCAGGGCATCGGGCTGGCTCTGAGCGGCTCTGCCTGCCTCCTCCACTTCGGCTTCAAGAAGAAGGCGGCGGCCTACAGGGTGCTCGGCGTGCTCCTCGCAGCTGCCTTCCTCGAGTCTGCCTTCGGCATCTGCCTGGCCTGCCGGGCATTCCCTTTCCTCGTTCGGGCCGGGCTCGTGCCCGAGTCGGCCTGCGAGGAGTGCGCCGACATCTGGTCCAGGGGGCGCCCGCCGGCCTAGCGGCCCACCTGGGCGGCCTCAGGCGCTCAGATCGACGGCGTTCACCCTCACCGGCTGGAAGCGAGCCAGATAGCGGCGATCGCCCGGCTGGTCGAGCGAGCGCAGGTCGAAGCCGTACTTGGCGCCCAGGCGGCCGGCGAAGGCGTACTCGTCGTCCGGTTCGAGGACGGCGTCACCGCGCAGCTCGAGGTAGCGCTGCGGGTTCGTCCGATCGAGGATGAACAGGCAGCAGGCTGGGTTGGCGAGGAGGTTCTTCGTCTTCTGGCGGGCCGAGCTGAGCGAGGTGGCCACCTCCTCGCCCTCGTAAAGGAACCAGATCGCCGAGCACTGCGGCCGGCCATCCGATCCGATCGTGGCCAGCATGGCGACATCTTGGTGAAGCAGGTCCTCGTGGGAGGTCGGGATCGTGTCCATGGCACCGGTCTAGTTCTCCCGGGGCGGCCCGACCGCGTGAATCTCGCCCGGCTGTCATCCACCGGGCCGTCTTGTGGCGTCTAATGGGCGTGACGGCGACCGTGGACGCCCAGGCTCGCTTCGAGCACGGCAGGGAGGCGGTGACCTTTTTGCGGGAAGAGATCGGAGTTGGCGCCGAAGAGAGCTACGAAGAGTTCTTCGACCGGCTCTTGCCCCGGGCGATCGCCGTCGGCCGCCGCATAGGCGGGACGCTCGAGGACGGCGAGGACGCCGCCGTCGAAGGGCTGGCCCGAGCCCATCTCCACTGGCAGGAGCTGCAGGGAGCAGCGCACCGCGACGCCTGGGCGCTCAGGGTGACGGCCAACGCCGCCTACGACCAGCTGCGGCGACGGATCAGGAGTGAGCGGCGCGGGGCGGAGGCGACCCGGGGCCAAGATGCCACCGAGCTTGTCGACCTCCGGCAGAGCCTCGCGCCGCTCCTCCGCCGCCTCTCCCGCCGCCAGCGAGAGGTGGTCGTCT
>JAJYQK010000078.1 GCA_021794645.1 Actinomycetes bacterium | reverse complement strand
GGGCGTCCGAGCCCATTCCGACGGGGCCTCGTCGGCCTCGCGGAGCTCACCGAAAGGGCGGCCCTCGTCGGCGTGGACGACGGGGCCGCCCTCGGCGGTGGCATCGCCCAGGGAGTGGGAACGGCCGGCTCGGCCGTGCTGCTGGCGGCCGGCGCCCTGGCGGCGGCCTGCTGGCTCGGCGGCGGCCGCCTCGGCCCGACGCTCCGCCTCGTCGGGCGGAAGGTGGCGGGAGCCTTCACCTCGGCCGCCCGCACGGCGAAGGACTCCCGCGCCGAGCAGCCCGAGAAGAAGGCGGCGCCCCGGGCGAAGGCGCCCTCGCCCGTTCCCTCGGCCCTCCTCTACGACGGGGCGGACGCCCTCGGCGATCCGCCCCCGCTCGGCGAGCCGGCCCAAGCTGCGCCGTCCGAGCCGGAGGAGGCCTCCGTCCCAGACGAGCCGGTGCTGCTGGCGGCAAGCGGCATGGTGGCCGGCAGCCGGCCCGAGCCGGCCGGCAAGGTGGAGCAGCTCGCCCTCCCGGTCGGCTCCTCGGGCGGCAGTTGGAAGCTCCCCCAGATGAAGCTCTTGAAAAGGAGCCAGGACCAGGCGCTCGACCGCAAGGAGGTGGAGGCCCGCGGGCGGGTCCTCGAGCGGGCACTCGCCGCCCACGGCGTCGAGACCCACCTCGTCGGCTTCACGGTCGGGCCGACGGTCACCCGCTTCGAGCTCGAGCTCGGTCCCGGCGTGAAGGTCGCCCGCGTCACCAACCTGGCCAAGGACATCGCCTACGCCATGGCCTCGCCCGATGTCCGCATCCTCGCCCCCATCCCGGGCCGCTCCGCCATCGGGGTGGAGGTGCCCAACTACCAGCGCCAGCTCGTCACCTTGGGCGACGTCCTCGCCAGCAACGAGGCCCGCCGGGCGGGACACCCCCTCGAGGTGGCCCTCGGCCGCGACATCGCCGGCCGGGCGGTCATGGTGAACCTGGCCGAGATGCCCCACATCCTCATCGCCGGCGCCACCGGGGCCGGCAAGTCGTCCTGCATCAACTCGATCATCTCCTCCATCTTGATGCGAGCCACCCCCGACGACGTCCGGCTCATCCTCGTCGACCCCAAGCGGGTCGAGCTCGGTCAGTACAACGGCCTTCCCCACCTCCTCACCCAGGTCGTGGTCAACCCGAAGCGGGCGGCCAACGCCCTCAACTGGGCCGTGGCGGAGATGGAGCGGCGCTACGACCTGCTGGCCGAGGTCGGGATGCGCGACATCACCGGCTACAACGCCGCCGTCGAGCGGGGTGACTTCGACGAGGCAGACACGACGCCGGCCGAGCTCGAGGAGGGAGCCGCCGAGCTCGAGGAGGACGAAGGCCCGGGGGAGGCCGCCGAGCTTCCACCGGCCGCCCCCGAGGGCCGGCCGGAGGGGCCGAGCCCGCTCGTCGCCGGGGCGGTGGCCGAGAGCCGGCGGCGGATCGCGGCGGGGGGAGACGACCGCCGCCACGAGCGCCTCCCCTATGTCCTCATCGTCGTCGACGAGCTGAACGACCTCATGATGGTGGCCGCCCGCGACGTCGAGGAGTCGATCTGCCGCATCGCCCAGATGGCCCGGGCCGTCGGCATCCATCTCGTCATCGCCACCCAGCGTCCCTCTGTCGACGTCATCACCGGCGTCATCAAGGCCAACGTCCCCTCCCGCCTCGCCTTCTCGGTCTCCTCCCTCGCCGACAGCCGGGTCATCTTGGACCAGCCGGGCGCCGAGCGGCTCATCGGCCGGGGCGACCTGCTCCTCCTCACTGCCTCCTCGAGCGTCCCCCGGCGGCTGCAGGGCCCCTGGGTGAGCGAGGAGGAGGTGCGGGCCATCGCCGCCCACTGGCGCCGCCAGAGCGGTCCCCGCTACCTCGAGGGGATAGAGGGCGAGGAGTCCGGCGGGGCGGGCGGGCAGGGCGGCGGCGACGAGGACGACGACGAGCTCCTCAGCCAGGCCATGGAGCTGGTGGTGCGCTCCCAACTAGGCTCTACCTCGATGCTGCAGCGAAAGCTCCGGGTCGGCTTCGCCAGAGCCGGGCGACTGATGGACCTCCTCGAGCGGCGCGGGGTCGTCGGGCCCTCGGAGGGCTCGAAGGCACGGGCGGTCCTGATGACGCCAGAGGAGCTCGACCAGCTGGAGAGCTGAGAGCGGCTCGGGCCGAATCTCTTTCCTAACTGACCGATGCCAGACCAGACGACCTACCGGGGGGCGAGGCCGACCGGTCCCGGCGCGCCCGCCCGCCTCGATGACGAGTTCGCTCGCCGCCTCGAGGCCCGCCGCCGCCGGGAGAGGGCGCTTCGCCGCCTGACTCGTCGAGCCCGCCGCCGCCGCAACTCCTTTTTCGCCGTCCTGCTGCTCGTCACAGCCGTCGTGCTCGGCTTCGGCTTCTCGAGCAGGCGGCCCCCGGCTGGGCCCGGAGGCCACCCTGCGAGCAGAGCGCCGGTCGCCGCCGCGCTGCCGGTCATCGTCCCGACGGCCGCCCTCACCGGCGCCACGGCCGGGCGCCTTCCCCCCATCGCCTTCCCGAAGATGGGAGAGAGCGCCGTCGCCTTCGGCGGGAGCGGCGTCGTCGCCGAGAGCGCCCGGCAGAGACCGGTCCCGATCGCCAGCCTGACAAAGATCATGACGGCCTACCTGGTGCTCGCCCGTCACCCGCTCACCGGCGCCGAGCAGGGCCCGACCCTCCGCTTCAGCGCGGCGGACCACGAGGCCTGGGTCGTCGCCTCCGAGAACGGCAACTCGAACGTGGAGATCAACAAGGGGGAGGTGTTGACCGAGCGCCAGCTGCTCGAGGCCCTCCTCATCCACTCGGCCGACAACGTGGCAGACATCCTCGGCCGCTGGGTGAGCGGCTCTGACCCGGCCTTTGTCGGCCTCATGAACAAGACGGCCCGGGCGCTCGGGCTCAGCCACACCCACTACGCCGATGACAGCGGCATCAGCCCGAAGAGCATCTCGACCCCGGCCGACCAGGCCTACCTCGCCTCGGTGGCGATGGAGAACCCCGTCTTCCGCCAGATCGTCGCCCTGCCCGACGTCGCCTTCCCCGTCATGGGCCACATCTGGAGCTACAACCCGGCCCTCGGCGTCGACGGCATCATCGGCGTCAAGTCCGGCTTCACCCCGCAGGCGAACGGCTGCCTCGTCACCGCTGCCTGGCACATGGTGGGCGGCCACAAGGTGCTCGAGGTGGCGGCCGTCACCGGCCAGCGCTTCGGCCTCTACCAGGCCGCCCAGGTCGACGAGGCGCTCATGAAGGCGGCCTCGGCCCACGTCCACCTGGTGGCGCCGCTCGGCGGCCGGCTCGGCCTCGCCCGCCTGCGGGCGGCCTGGGCACGCCACGGCATCACCCTCTCGCTCCGGCGCCCCCTCCTCCTCGCCGGCTGGGGCGGTCTCGACTACCGGGCCAGGCTGGTCGGCAGCCCGCTCACCCGAGGAGAGATCGGCCGGGGCTGGGCGGCCGGGCAGGTGGTCGCCACCCTCGAGCTCTCGAACCAGTTCGGTCCGGCTGCGAGCATCCCGCTCGTCGCCTCCCGGCCGCTCGCCCCGCCGCCGAAGGGGACCTTCGCCGCCCCGGGCGGCCGCCGACTGCGCGTCGGCGGCTAGGCCGTGCGGGCCCGCGTCCCCGCCTCCTCGGCCAACCTCGGGCCGGGCTACGACGCCTTGGGGCTGGCCCTCTCGCTCCACCTCGAGGTGACCGTGGAGCCGGCCAGCCGCCTCGAGGTGAGCGCCGAGGGAGAGGGCGCCGACCTCGTCGGCGGAGACCACCTGGCCCTGCGCGTCGTCCGCCAGCTGCTCGGCCACGACTCGTTCGCCCTCCATGTGGCCTCGCGGATCCCGCTCGCCCGCGGGCTCGGCTCCTCGGCCGCCCTCGCCGCCGCTGCTGCTGCCGCAGCCGGCGCCGAGGACCCGCTGGCGGTGGCAGCGGCTGTCGACGGCCATGCCGAGAACGCCGCCGCCTCGGTCCTCGGCGGCCTCGTCGCCGCCACCTTGGTGGGGGGCCGCCCCCTCTGTCGGGAGCTGCCGCTCGACCCTGGGCTCGCCTTCGTCGTCGTCGTGCCGGACCGCCCCCTCCCGACGGCCGAGGCCCGCGCCGTCCTTCCCGCCACGGTCCCGCTCGAGGACGCCACCCACAACCTCGGCCGTCTCGCCCTCCTCCTCGCCGGGCTGGCCGACCGGCACTGCCTCGTGGCCGAGGCGGGCGAGGACCG
>JAJYQK010000186.1 GCA_021794645.1 Actinomycetes bacterium | reverse complement strand
TGCTATCCCGAGGTGCTCCTCGGCGTGGCCGAGCACCTCGTAGGCGCCCGCCAGCATGCAGGCGATGTTGGTGCAGACGGCGAAGACGTACTTGCCGACCGGCTCGGTGTGGAGCATGTCGTAGAAAGAGGCCGTCCCGCGCACCTCGGCCGGCGAGATGCCGCAGAGCTCGGCGATCTCCTCCATCGCCTCTTCGGTCAGGTAGCCGTCCTGGCCCTGGGCCAGGTGGCAGAGGGGGATGAGGGCCGAGCGGGGCTCGGGGTAGACGGCCACGACCTGCTCGGCCCGGCTGCGCAGCTCGGAGCTGAGGCGGCCCATCAGCGGTCCACCTCCCCCATGACAGGGTCGACCGAGGAGATGATGGCGATGGCATCGGCGATGAGGCCGCCCCGCAGCATGGCCGGGAGCGACTGCAAGTTGACGAAGCTCGGGCCCCGCACGTGCATGCGGTGGGGCTTGTTGGTGCCGTTGGCCACGAGATAGCAGCCGAGCTCGCCCCGGGGCGACTCGACGGCTGTGTAGACCTCGCCCGGCGGCACCTCGAAGCCCCGGGTGAAGATCTTGAAGTGGTGGATGAGAGCCTCCATCGACTCGTCGATGCGGGCCCGCGGGGGCGGGGTCACCTTCTTGTCCTGGCTGCGGTAGTCCCCCTCCGGCATCTTCTCGAGGATCTGTCCGACGAGCCTGCAGGACTCCCGGATCTCGTTCAGGCGCACGGCGTAGCGGTCGAAGGTGTCACCGACGGTGCCGACGATGACGTCGAAGTCGAGCTGGTCGTAGTACATGTAGGGCATCGACCGGCGCAGGTCCCAGGGGACGCCGGCGGCCCGCAGGATCGGCCCGGTGGCCGACATGGCCGTCGCCAGCTCGGGGCCGATGATGCCCACCCCTTCTGTCCGCTCCCGGAAGATGGGCTGGCCCGTCAAGAGCTCGTCGTACTCGTCCACCCGGTGCGGGATCGTGTCGATGAGGGCCTGGACGTCGTCCTCCCAGCCATCAGGCAGGTCGGCCGCCACGCCGCCGGGGCGGATGTAGTTGTGGTTCATCCGCAGCCCGGTCACCTTCTCGAAGAACGTGAGGATCATCTCCCGCTCTCTGAAGCCGTAGATCATCATCGAGGTGGAGGCGAGGTCCATGCCGTTGGTGGCGGTCCACATGATGTGCGAGGAGATCCGGTTGAGCTCGCACATGAGCATCCGGATCCAGGTGGCCCGGGGCGGGATCTCCATGCCGAGCAGCTCCTCGACGGCAAGGGAGAAGACGAGCTCGTTGTGGAGGGGCGAGAGGTAGTCCATCCGGGTGACGTTGGTCGAGCCCTGGATGTAGAAGAGCTCCTCGCCCGTCTTCTCCATGCCGGTGTGGAGGTAGCCGATGACCGGCTTGGAGCGAAGGACCGTCTCCCCCTCGAGCTCCATCATGATGCGGAGCACCCCGTGGGTGGAGGGGTGCTGGGGCCCCATGTTGATGATCATGGTCTCGTCTTCGCCGAACTCGACGTCGACGTCGCCCGGGTCGAGCACGAGGCCCTCGGGCAGGCGCAAGATGGCGCCCTCTTCCTTCGCCAGCTCGGCCGGGGCCGTGTCGGCCCGTTCGGCCAGCTCCTGGGCGCCCTCGGAGGTCTCTTTCATGAAGGGGCTCGGCGCCTCGGCGGCCCTCTCCTCGGGGGTCGGGCTCATCGCGGCCCCGGTGCCTCTTTGAACTGCACCGGCACCCGCCCGGGCGAGTAGTCCTTGCGCAAGGGGTGGCCCTCCCAGTCCTCGGGCATGAGGATGCGGGTCAGGTCCGGGTGGTCTGTAAAGACGATGCCGAACATGTCGAAGGCCTCGCGCTCCATCGCCTCTGCCCCCGGGTAGACGTGGCAGATGCTCGGGCAGGCTGGAGCCGACTCGGCCACCTGCAGCCGGATCGTCACCCGCTCGGCCAGGTCGAACGAGAGCAGCTGGACCACGACCTCGAAGCGCTCGGGCGAGACGCCCTCGGGCAGCTCCCGGCCGGGGTGCCGCAGGTAGTCGACGCCGCAGAGGTCCGAGCACATGACGAAGGAGGCCTCCCGCAGGGCCTGCACGACCTCGAGGTACTGCTCGGGGCGGGGGTGGTAGACGAGCTGGCCCCGCACGCTCGCACGGGCCACCCCGGGCAGCTCGGGCCGGGTGGGAGGAGCGGCCGCCTCGCTCACCTGGGCGTCCCCACATGGACGGGGCGCAGGCCCGGCTGCACCCAGCCGGGGACGGGCTCTGCCACGTGGATACCCTCGCCCTCCTGGCGCCGCCGGGTGATCTCCCCGGTCCGGATGGCCTCGTGCAGGGTCAAGATGGCGTGCATGAGCGTCTGCGGGCTCGGAGGACAGCCGGGGGCGTAGACGTCGACCGGGACGATCTGGTCGACGCCCTGCACGATGGCGTAGTTGTTGAACATCCCGCCGGTCGAGGCGCAGACGCCCATCGAGATGACCCACTTCGGCTCCATCATCTGGTCGTAGACCTGGCGGAGCACCGGGGCCATCTTCTGGGAGACCCGACCGGCCACCACCATGAGGTCGGCCTGGCGGGGCGAGGCCCGGAAGACCTCCATCCCGAAGCGGGCGAGGTCGAAGTCGGCGGCGCCGGCCGCCATCATCTCGATGGCACAGCAGGCCAGCCCGAAGGTTGCCGGCCAGACCGAGGAGCGCCTCGCCCACTTGACGAGGTCCTCGATGCGACCGGTGAGGAAGTTGTGGCTGAGGTCCTCGAGGCCCATCAGGCCGCCTCCCCCGGAGAGCCCATGCGCCGCACCGTCGAGGTGGTGGTGCGGACCTCGGCGGTGGTGATGGGCCGCACCCGCTTGATCGGCCCCCAGTCGAGGGCGCCGTTCGCCACGAGGTAGATGAAAGAGACGAAGACCGCCGCCGCGAAGACGATGATCTCGACGAGGCCGAAGGTGTGCAGCTGGCCGAAGACGATCGCCCAGGGGAAGAGGAAGATGATCTCGATGTCGAAGATGATGAAGATCATCGCCACGAGGTAGAAGCGGACCGGGAAGCGGTGAGCCGGCTCGTGGCTCGGCACGATGCCGCACTCATAGGGCGCCTCCTTCGCCCCCGTCGGGCGCTGGGGCGCCAGCAGCTTCGATGCGACGAAGCTGAGGGCGGCAAAGATGACGCCGAGCACGATCATCAGGAAGATCGGTAGGTAACTGGCGAGGCTTCCCATGTCTTCGAGCGGTTCTACCACGCGCTTGTGCACGCGGTCACATCCGGCGGGGAGGAGAGCGGCCGGCCCGCCCCACCCAAGCTAGAGGAGTCGCCGCTGGCGCATGCAGCGGGGCGGCCGCCCCCTCGGGCACCGCTCCGGCGCCCTTACACTGCCAGGCGTGGCTGCAAGCGACCCGACCACTCCTCCCCGCCCGTCCCGGCGCGACTGCGACGTCCTCGTCGTCGGCGCCGGCCCGTCGGGGGCGGCCGCCTCCTACTGGCTGGCCAAGGCCGGCCTCGACGTCGTGACGGTCGAGAAGAAGCGCTTCCCCCGCGAGAAGACCTGCGGCGACGGCCTCACGCCCCGCTCGGTGGCCCAGCTGCAGGCGATGGGGCTCGAGAGCGAGGTGGCCACCGGCCACCACCGCTACGAGGGCCTCCGCTCGATGGCCTTCGGACGGATGATCGAGATGAAGTGGCCGGCCGTGAACGGCATGCCCTCCTACGGCTTCACGATCACCCGCCACGACCTCGACGAGCTCGTGGCCACCAACGCCGAGAAGGCCGGGGCCGAGCTGTGGCAGGGGGCCGAGGCGGTGGCCCCCCTCGAGCCGGTGGGCGAGCCGGGCAGGAGCCGGGCCGGCGGGGCGGTCGTGGCCGACAAGGCTCGGGGCACGACGAGCGAGGTGCGGGCGCGCTGTGTGGTCGTGGCCGACGGCTCCCTCACCCGCTTCGGGCGGGCGCTCGGAACAGCCCGCATGAAGACCTGGCCCCAGGGCATGGCCATCCGCGGCTACTTCTCCTCCCCCCGCCACGACGACACCTTCATCGAGTCCCACCTCGACATCCGGGACAAAGGGGGCGAGGTGGTGCCGGGCTACGGCTGGATCTTCCCGCTCGGTGACGGCCGCGTGAACGTCGGCATCGGGCTCCTTTCGACCTCCGAACGCTGGAAGGGCGTCAACACCACCAAGCTCATGTCCGACTTCGTCGGCTTCGCACCCCGCTCTTGGTGCATCTCGGCCGAGACCGCCCTCTCCGAGCCGACAGGGGGGCGACTGCCGATGGGCCTGGCGGTCGGGCCGCGGGTCGGGCCCGACTGGGTCGTGGTGGGAGATGCCGCCGGCTCCATCAACCCCTTCAACGGCGAGGGCATCGCCTATGGCTATGAGACGGGCCGGATGGCGGCCGAGGCGATCGCCGCCACCCTCTCCACCTCGAGCCTCGAGGGCCTCGGCGGCTACGAGGAGCAGCTGCAGGCCGCCTACGGCCGCTACTACGCCGTCGCCCGCGCCTTTGTGAAGGCGATCGGCAACCCGAAGATCATGCGGGCCTGCGTCCGCTCGGGCATGTACGTCCCGCCTGTCATGGAGTGGATGCTGCGGATCATGGCCAACCTCACCCGCCCCGAGGCGGCCGGCCCGCCCGAGCTGATCTACGCCGGCCTCGACGCCCTCGCCCGCTGGGCCGAGCAGAAAAAGGGCGCCCGCTAGGCGTCGTCGGCAGCTCGGCACCACCCTGTGAGGTCGGGCCTCCCTCTCCCTAGAGCCGAGACCGGCTCCCCGGCGCCGACGATCTCTCCTGCAGGTCCTCTATCGGCCGGCGGCGACGACCTTGGCCGCCTCGGCCGCCTTCTCGATCGTCTCGTCGATATCGGCCTCGCTGTGGCCAAGAGAGCAGAAGGCCACCTCGTAGGCGCTCGGGGCGAGGGCCACGCCCCGCTCGAGCATCGCCTGGAAGAAGGGGGCGTAAAGACCGGTGCCGGCGGCCCGCACCGCCCCGTCGTAGTCGGTGACGGGCTCGTCTGAGAAGTAGATGGAGGTGAGGGTCGAAAAGACCGGCACCTGGACGGGAAGGCCGGCGGCCGAGACGGCCTGGTGGAGACCGGCTGCCAGCCGTGTGACCTTCTCTCGCAGCTCCGCATAGGCGCCCTGGCTCAGCTGCTCGAGCACCGCCAGGCCGGCTGCGGTCGCAAGGGGGTTACCCGAAAGGGTGCCCGCCTGGTAGACGCGCCCGGCCGGGGCGAGGGCCGACATCAGCTCGCTCGGACCGCCGAGAGCGGCGAGCGGCAGGCCGCCCCCGATCACCTTGCCGAAGGTGAACAGGTCGGGGCGGACCCCGACGAGGGCGGAGGCGCCGGCCCGGTCGACGCGAAAGCCGGTGATCACCTCGTCGAAGACGAGGAGGGCGCCGGCCCGGTCACAGGCGGCCCGCAAGCCCTCTAGGAAGCCGGGCGGGGGCGGCACGAGCCCCATGTTGGCGGCGGCGGGCTCGACGATGACACAGGCGACGTCGGGCCCGATCTCCGGCACCGCCCCGTAGGGGACGACGAGGGTGTCGGCCACCGCCGAGGCGGGCACGCCGTCGGAGCCGGGCAGGCCGAGGGTGGCCACCCCGCTCCCACCCCCGGCCAGCAGGCCGTCGGAGTGACCGTGGTAGCAGCCGGCGAACTTGACCACCCTGGCCCGGCCGGTGACGCCGCGGGCGAGACGGACGGCCGTCATCGTGGCCTCGGTCCCCGAGGAGACGAGGCGGAGCTGCTCGCAGCCGGGCACGGCGGCGGTCACCTCCTCGGCGAGGCGCACCTCGCCCTCGGTCGGGGCCCCATAGGTGGTGCCCCGGGCGGCCGCCGCCCTGACGGCCTCCACCACCTTCGGGTGGGCGTGGCCGAGGATGGAGGCACCCCAGCTCTGGACGTAGTCGATGTACTCGTTGCCGTCGACGTCGGTCAGCCGCGAGCCGGCGGCGGAGGCGACGAAGTAGGGCGTGCCACCGACCGCACCGAAGGCTCGCACAGGCGAGTTGACCCCGCCCGGGATGACGCGCCGAGCACGCTCGAAGAGCCGCTCGGACTGGCTGGCGTGCTCAACCACCGAGCAGCTCCGCCACCTCTCCGGCGAAGTAGGTGAGGACGAAAGAGGCCCCGGCCCGCTTGAGGGCGGTCAGCTGCTCGAGGGCGACGGCCTCGCCGTCGATGTAGCCCCGCTCGGCGGCGACCTTGATCATCGAGTACTCCCCGCTCACCTGGTAGGCGGCCACGGGTACCTCCACCGCCGCCGCCACCTCGGCGAGGATGTCGAGGTAGGTGACGCCGGGCTTCACCATCACCATGTCGGCACCCTCCTCGAGGTCGAGGCGGACCTCGGCGAGGGCCTCGGTGGCGTTGGCGTAGTCCTGCTGGTACGAGCGGCGGTCGCCGCCGCCGGCGATCGTGACGTCGACCGCTTCCCGGAACGGGCCGTAGAGGCCGGAGGCGTACTTGGCCGAGTAGGCGAGGATGGCCGTCTCGGCGAAGCCCGCCTCGTCGAGGGCCGCCCGGATGGCGGCCACCTGCCCGTCCATCATCCCGCTCGGAGCGACGACGGCGGCCCCCGCCTCTGCCTGGGCCACGGCCACCTCCTGGTAGCGGAGGAGCGTCGAGTCGTTGTCGACCGAGCCGTCTTGGCGCACGAGCCCGCAGTGTCCGTGGTCGGTGTACTCGTCGAGGCAGAGGTCGGCCATGACCACGAGCTCGTCGCCGACGGCGTCGCGCACCGCCCGCAGCGCCACCTGGGCGATGCCGTCCCGGTCGGAGGCAGCCGAGCCGCGGGCGTCTTTCGCCGCCGGCACGCCGAACAAGATGATGCCCGGCACCCCGAGCGAGCAGAGCCGCTTCGCCTCGGCCGTGAGCGACTCGACGGTGTGCTGCACCACCCCGGGCAGCGAGACGATCGGACGGGGTTCGCTGATCGCCTCCCGCACGAAAAGGGGCGCCACGAGGTCGTCGGGCGAGAGCCGCGTCTCGGCCACGAGCCGCCTGAAAGCCGGCGTCGAGCGCAGGCGGCGGAGGCGACGGGCGGGAAAGGACATCGGAGGAAGGCTACTTCTTCGCCGATTCTCCCCCGCCGGGCGCGCCCTCGCCGGCGAGCCGGCGAAGGGCGGCGACGATGGCGTCGGCGCTCGGAGCGCTCGCCTCGGCCGTCACCTCCACCCCGGCCCTCTCGATCGCCGCCGAGGTGACCGGACCGATCGAGACGACGACGGGCGGCAGCAGCTCTCTGCCGTAAGAGGAGACGAAGCCCTCGAAGGTGGAAGGGGAGCTGAACACGACAGCAGAGGCGCCCGAGAGCTCGGCGCGCCGTCCCGGCTCTGGCGGGCGGGTCCTCGTCTCGTAGGCCTCGGCCGCCACCACCTCCCAGCCGGCCGCCTGCAACCGCGTCGCCAGCACCGGTCCTGCCCGCGAGGCCTGGGGCAGGAACACCCGCCCGCCCGGGGCGGGGCTGCCGAGGGCGGCGGCGAGCCCCTCGGAGTCGGCCCGGGCAGGCAAGAGGTCGGCCTCGAGGCCGGCGGCCGCCAGGGCGGCCGCTGTCGCCTGCCCGATGGCCGCCAGCCTCGCCCGGCTGAGGGCGGCGCGGCCTTCCTCCTCGGAGAGCACCCTCGAGACGGCGTTGGCGGAGGTGAGGCAGACCCAGTCGGCCTCGCCTATCTGCGAGAGAGCCGCCCGCAGGGCCGCTCCCCCGTCTCGGGGCGGCGCTATCTCGATGGTGGCGAGGACGAGAGGTTCGGCCCCGTTCTGGCGGAGGAGGGCGGCGAGCTCCCCGGCCTGGCCGCTCGCCCGGGTGATTACCACCCGCCATCCCGCCAAGGGGCCGCCCTTGCTCACGGGCGGGCCGCCGCCACCTGTGAGAGGAGGGCGGCTCCGCCGGATTCGACGAGGAGAAGCCGGGCCAGCTCGGCGCCGAGGGTGGCCGGGTCGTCGCCGACGAGGGAGCGGCGGACCAGGCTGTGGCCATCGAGGCCGGCGATCATCGCCTCGAGGGCGAGGCGGCCGTCACCGCCCGGGGTGGCAAAGGCGCCGACCGGGAGCTGGCAGCCCCCGCCGACGCCGGCCAGGTAGGCCCGCTCGGCCTCGAGGGCGAGACGGCTCGGGCGGTGCTCGATGGGAGCCAGCAGGGCGGCTGTCGACTCATCGCCCGGCCTGCCCGAGACGGCAATGGCCCCCTGGCCGACCTGGGGCAGCATGCGGGTGACAGAGAGGGTCTCGCTCGCCCGGGCGCTCTCCCCCAGCCGGTCGAGGGCGGCCCGCGCCATCACGACCGCCCCCCCGGGGGGCACCTTCCCGAGCCGGCTACCTATGTTGCCCCGCAGCTCGGTGAAGACGAGGTCGGGCCGGAGCCAGGCGAGCTGGGCGCGGCGGCGCACCGAGCCGGTGGCGACGAGCGAGCCGGCCGCCAGGTCGTCGAGGCGGCCGCCGACGAGGCAGTCGCGGGGGTCGGCCCGCTCGGGCACGGCCAGGATCGAGAGGAGGTCGGCGCCGGCCGGGCCGGAGGCGGGCAGGTCCTTGGCCGAGTGGACAGCCGCGTCGGCCCGGCCCTCGAGGACCGCCGCCTCCACCTCCTTCACGAACACCCCCTCGCCCCCGATGGCGTGGAGGGGGAGGCTGGCGGAGCGATCTCCCTTCGTCTCCACGACCACCAGCTCGACTGCGACCCTGCCCCCCGACGAGCGGGCGACGAGGGAGGCGACGAGCTCTGCCTGGTAGAGGGCGAGCGGGCTCCCCCGGGTGGCGAGACGGAGGCTCCCTCGAGCCGGGCTCATCTGCTCAGAGGTCGAAAAGCGTCCTGAGCGCCTCGGCGAGGCGCTCGCCGCGCGGTGAGCCGGCGGCATCTTTCACCCGCACCGTCGGCTCGTGCAGCAACTTGGCGACCACCCGCCGGGTGATCTCCTCGATCGTCTCTCGCTCCTGTTCCCCGAGCGACTGGAGGCGCTTGGCGTGCCGGGCGAGCTCGGCCTCGCGCAGCTCCTCGGCCCGCTGGCGCAGCGCCGAGACGACGGGGGCGGCCAGCCGGCCCGCCGACGTGGTGCGGTAGCGCTCGAGCTCCTCGGCGAGGAGCAGGCGGACCGCCGGCACCTCCTGGTGGCGCCCGGCCATCTGCTCTTCGGCATGGCGCCGGACGTCCTCCATGTCGGCCAGGTAGACCCCTTCGAGCTCGCCGACGGCGGCATCGACGTTGCGGGGGACCGAGGCGTCGACGATGACGAGGCGGTCGGCCTGCCGGGCGGGCAGCAGCTGGGCGAGGCCGGGGCGGTCGATGAGGGTCTCGGCCGCCGAGGTCGAACAGATGACGACGTCGGCCCGGACGAGCTGCTCGGGCAGGGCCTCGAGACCGACCGAGCGCCCGGCCAGCAGGTCGGCCACCGAGCGGCCCCGCTCCCCGCCCCGGTTGGCCACGACCACCTCGCCGGTGAGGTCGCTCCGGCCGGCCAGGGCCTTGGCGATCCCGGCCGCCATCTCGCCGGCGCCGACGATGAGCACCCGGCGGGAGTCGAGACCGAGGGCATGGTCGGCGGCCACCTCGACCACGGCGTGGGCGAGCGAGGTGGTGCCGCGCTGGATGGCGGTCTCGCTCCGCGCCCTCTTGCCCGCCTCGATGGCGTGGCGGAACAGCGGCCCGAGGACCGGGCCGGCGGCGCCTTCCTCCCGGGCGTGCTCGGCGGCGTCGCGCACCTGGCGGAGGATCTCCCCCTCGCCGAGGACGGGCGAGTCGATGCCGGCGGCCACCTCGAACAGATGGCTGACTGCCGCCTCGTCGTACCAGCAATGGAAGTTGCTGCCGAGCTCGAACGAGCCGCCGCCCGCCTCGGGCGCCCGTCTCTCTCCCTGCCCGAAGGGCTCGGAGCCGAACAGCTCCTCGCCCAGGCGGGCCCGCAGCCAGCTCTCGATGTCGGCGAGGCCGTCGTGGAAGCGCTCGACGACGGCGTAGATCTCGGTGCGCATGCAGGTGGAGACGATGACCGCCTCGCTCAGGTTGGGGTTGTCGGTCAGCTGCTTGAGCGCCTTGGCGAGGTCGCGGTCGACCACCGCCAGCTTCTCGAACAGCTCGAGAGGCGCATTCCGCTCGTGGATTCCGACTGCTACGACTGCCACTGGGGCCGAATCTCCTTGGTGCCCTGCGTCAGCAGGCGCCCTCGAAGGTTACCGAACGGCCCCCCGCCGCTGACCTCACGAGACCGCCCCGTTGCTGCCGGCGCCGCTTCTCGCCGGGAGGCTCTCGCCGTACTGGCGGCCGTTCGGGCGGCCGGCCGCAGGCGCCGGCGCCCGGGTGGCGACCGTCTCGGGATGGGCCTGGTAGAAGGCGAGCACCTGCAGCTCGGCGGAGAAGTCGACGTGGCGCACCTGCACCGCCGGGGGGACCGAGAGGACCGCCGGGGCGAAGTTCAGAATGGCGCTCACCCCCCCGGCGACGAGCTGGTCTGCCACCTCCTGGGCGGCGACGGCCGGCACCGTGATTATCCCGATGGCCACCTTCTCTGCCTGGCAGAGCCCGGCCAGCTCTGAGATGTGGCGCACCTTCGTCCCTCCGATCAGCTCACCGACGGTCGCCTCGTCGTTGTCGAAGAGGCCGACGAGGCGAAAGCCGCCCCCGGCGAAGCCCTGCGAGCGGGCGAGGGCGTGGCCGAGATGGCCTAGGCCGACGATCACGACCGGGCGCTCCTGGTCGGCGCCGAGCTCGCGCTGGATCTGGCCGAGCAGGTAGTCGACGTCGTAGCCGGTGCCGGGCGTGCCGTAGGTGCCGAAGTGCGAGAGGTCCTTTCTCACCTTGGCGGCGTTGACGCCCGCCGCGTCGGCCAGCTCGGCCGAGGAGATGGTCGCCACGCCGATGGAGGAGAGCTCGAGCAGGACCCGCTGGTAGACGGGCAGTCGCACGACCGTCGGCTCGGGGATGCGGCGGCCGAAGCGCTCGGGCATGGGCCGATGGTAACTATCTCGTGCATTTGCTCACAAGAAAGGCGTGACCTCACCTGAGACGAGCTCTCTGCGCAGCACCTTGCCCTGGGCGTTGCGGGGCAGCTGCCGGAGGAACCGGATCGAGCCCGGGCACTTGTAGCGGGCCAGGCGGGCGGCACAGAGCTCGAGCAGCTCGGCTCCCTCGAGCGCCGGCTCCTCCTCTGTCTCCGGCCAGGCCTGCGCCACCGGGGCGACGAAGGCCACCACCTGCTCGCCGGTGCGCTCGTCGGGCCAGCCGACGACGGCGGCCTCCGCCACGAGGGGATGGGACTCGAGGACCTCTTCCACCTCGCCCGGGTAGACGTTGAAGCCCGAGACGATGACGAGCTCTTTCCTGCGGCCGACGATCGACAGCTCGCCCTCCTCGGAGAAGACGCCGATGTCGCCGGTGTGGAGCCAGCCGGCACCATCGAGCGCCCGCCTGCTCGCCGCCTCGTCGCCGAGGTAGCCCGAGAAGAGGTTGGCGCCCCGCACGAGGATCTCCCCCGGATCGCCCGGCTCGACCGAAAAGCCGTCCTCGTCGACGACCCGCACCTCCACCCCGGGCAGCGGCAGACCGACCGAGCCCGGCCGGCGGGGGCTGCTCAAGTCGGGGAAGGTGACAGCAGGGCCGGCCTCTGTCAGTCCGTAGCCCTCGAAAAGGGGCTGGCCGAAGCGTTCCTCGAAGCGGCTGGCCACCTCCTCTGCCAGCGGGCCGCCGCCCGAGCAGGCGAGGCGGACGCTGCGCAGCTCCTCGCCCGAGGAGGCCGCCTCCAAGAGGGCGGAGAAGAGTTGCGGCACCCCCGCCAGCAGGGTCACCCGCTCTGCTGCGACGAGGGCGAGGGCCTCGGCGGGGTCGAACCGCTCGAGCAGGACGAGCTTGGCCCCGGCGTAGAGGTGGACGCCGAGGACGGCGTTGAGGCCGAGGACGTGGTAGGGCGGCACCGCCAGCAGCCCGACGTCGTCCGCCCGCGCCGCCAGCCCGACCCGCATCCCCATCTGCTCGATGTTGCAGTGGAGCGCCTTGTGGCTGAGGACGGCCGCCCGGGGCGGGCCGGCCGTGCCGGAGGTGAAGAGGTAGACCGCCGGGTCGTCCTCGGCCCGCTCGAGGAGGGGGGGCAGCTGCCCGGGCGGCGCCTCACAGCCGCCCCGGCGGTCGACCACGAGGCGGTCGCAACTGGTGGCGGGGGCGACGTCGTCGCAGAGGAGGAGCCGGGCCGAGACGGCCTGCAGCTCCCGGTCGAGCTCGGCCGGTGGTGACTGGGGGTTGAGCGGGACGGCGACCGCCCCGCTCCCGAGCACCGCCAGGTAGGAGGCGACGAAAGCCGGGCTGGCGCCGAGGAGGAGGCCGACGGCGTCGCCGGGGGCCACGCCGGCGGCAGCGAGCTGGGCCCGCAGCTCGCCGGCGAGACGGCGCAGCTCGCCGTAGCTCGTCTCCTCGCCCTCGAACACGAGGGCGGGCCGGTCGGCCGGGTGGGCCTCGACCATCGCCGCGAGGTTCATGACCTCGCCCGGTTGGCGCTCAGCCAGCTTCGGTGAACCGCTCCGAGAGGTAGCGGTCCACGTCCTCCTCGCGCAGCCGGTAGGACTTGCCCACCCGGACCGCAGGCAGCTGGCCGGAATTGATGAGGCGGTACACGGTCATGTTGGAGACCCGCAGCACCCGGGCCACCTCCGCGACGGTGTAGAACCTCGCCTTTGAGTATTCGACGCTCGTCAGAGTTATCACCCCTCTCCGCCGAGCTAGGAGCGTACGCCACTGTGGCTGGTGTGGCTAGTGGGAGACGGGCCTAGGAGGAGCGGGCGCCGAGCTCACGGGCCCGCTCCGCCGCGGCGCAGACCGCCTCGATCACCGCCGAGCGAAAGCCGTTCCTCTCGAGCGCCCGGATGCCGGCCGCCGTCGTCCCGCCCGGGGAGGTGACGGCCGCCCGCAGGTCCTCGGCCGGCTCGCCCAGCTCGGTCAGCAGCCGGGCCGCGCCGAGCAGGGTCTGGTTGGCGAGGAGCCGGGCCACCTCCCTGTCGAGCCCCTGGGCGACGGCGCCCTCCACCATCGCCTCGGCGAGGACGAAGACGTAGGCCGGCCCGGAGCCCGAGAGCCCGGTGACGGCATCGAGGAGGTCCTCGGGCACGCGGGCGACGACGCCGAAGGAGGAGAGGACCGCCTCGGCCCAGGCGAAGTCCTCCTCGCCGGCGCTCCGGCCCCCGGCGAGAGCCGAGGCGGCCGCCCCGACGACGGCGGGCATGTTCGGCATCGCCCGCAGCACGGCCACCCCCTCGCCCAAGACGGCCTCCAGCTCGGCGATGCGCACCCCGGCCACGATCGAGATGAGCCGACCGATGCCCGCCTCCTTGATGGCGGCCGCCGCCGCCGTGGCGTCGGCCGGCTTCACGGCGAGCACGGCCGAGACGGCCGGCACCACCTCGCCGGTGATCCCGACCGAGGGGAAGTTCTGCTCGAGCTCCTTTCGCCGCTCGGGATGCTTCTCGGCGATGGTGATCTCGCTCGCTCCTATCCAGCCGGAGCGGAGCAGGCCGCCGACGAGGGCATGTCCCATCCTCCCGCCGCCGACCACACAGAGCCGGGCCTGCTCAGCCATCGGCGGCGCTCAGCACTCGACCAGCTCCTTGCAGGTGAGCTCGGCGTAGAGCCGGGAGAGGCTCGAGGCCGCCGTCGCCCAGGTGTAGCGGGCCGCCATGGCGACTGCTCCCCGCCCGAGACGGGCCTTCAGCTCCTCGTCGCCGACGATCTCGGCGACATGGCGGGCGATGCCAGCGGCGTCGCCCGGCTCGACGAGACAGCCCGTGACGCCGTCTTCGACGAGGGTGGTGAGGCCGCCGACGGCGGTCGCCACGACGGGCGTCCCGCAGGCGGCGGCCTCGAGGGCGACAAGGCCGAAGGACTCCGAGCGGGAGGGGACCACACAGCAGTCGGCCGCCCGGTAGAAGGTCGAGAGCAGCTCATGGGGCTGGGGCGGCCGGAAGCTCACGTGCCCGCCCAGCCCCTCTGAGTCGACCAGGCGATGGAGGGAGGCCACCTCCTCCTCGCCCCGGGGCCCGCTCGGACCGCCTATCACGACGAGCCGGGCGTCTCGGCGGCCGGCCCGGTGCAGCTCGGCGAGGGAGCGGACGGCGACATCGGCGCCCTTCAGCGGCTGGATGCGACCGACGTAGAGGAGGAGGGGCCCGGGCCCGTCGAGGCCGAGGGCGCCCTTGGCGAAGAGCCGGTCGCCCGGGGAGAAAAAGGCGTGGTCGACGCCGAGGGGGACGATGTGGATGCGGCCCGGATTGGCGTCGTAGAGCTCGACGAGCTGGTCGGCCTCGACGCTGCAGGAGGCACAGAGGGCATCTGAGCAGCCGATGATCTCGGCCTCGAGGCGGGCGCGGCGCCCGCTCGCCACGTCGCCGTCCTCCTCCGGGCTGGCTTCGGCCTTCACCCGGTCGAGGGTGTGGAAGGTGGAGACGAGCGGCAGGCCGAGGCGGTGCTTGATCTCATGGCCGGCCACGCCCGAGAGCCAGTAATTGGCGTGGATGGCGCCGGGCGGCTCGTCGAGGTCGCCGAAGTGGTCGGCCGCCGGCGAGAGGGGCCGGGGGACGAGTCCTGTCATGTGCTCAATGACCCGCTCGGTGAACTCCCCCACATGCTCGAAGAGGCGCTCTTTGGCCAGGGGCGCCGGCGGGCCGGCCTCGATGTGGTGGACCTCGAAGCCAGGCTCGACGAAGACCGTGGCGGGCAGCTCGGGCGAGTCCCGGCGGGTGTAGACGTCGCAGAAGACCCCGGCCCGGGCGAGCGAGGCCGAGAGCTCGCGGACGTAGACGTTCATGCCGCCGCCGTCCCCGGTGCCCGGCTGGGCGAGCGGGGAGGTGTGGAAGGAGAGCACAGCGAGGCGGCGCATGCCCGGCGACACTAGCTATCTCCCCCCGCCACGTCGCCGGCCGAAGCCGCCTCGTCTACGACCTCATAGCCGTTCTCGCGCCGGAACGAGAGGTAGATGCGCGCCAGTGCCTCCCGCTGGCGGCTGTCGAGGTAGGGGTCCGAGCGGATCCGCCCGAGCAGGTCGCCCCCCTCTGTGTCGGGTTCGAGGATGCCTGCTCGCACGTAGAGGGTCTCGGCCGAGAGCTCGAGCCCCTTGGCGATCTGCTGCAGGATCTCGGCCGACGGCTTGCGCAGGCCCCGCTCGATCTGGGAGAGGTAGGGGTTCGAGATGCCGGCCAGCTCCGAGAGGCGGCGGAGCGAGAGGCGGGCCGTCTCACGCTGCTGGCGGATGAACTCCCCGAGATCCGCCCACCTGTCTGGCAGCTCTTTCACCAAGGCCGGCCCTCACCCTCCATGACTCAGGCGAGCAGCGAGTCGGGATCGGCCGAGCCCGACTTGTAGCGGTCGACGATGGCGGCCTGGAAGGCGTCGATGTGCTCGTGCAGCAGGCGGCGGCGGGCCGAGACGCCCTTTTCGACCTCCTTCAGCCGGGCGAGGGAGTCGCTCAGCTCCTCTTCGCCCATGGCACAGACGTTGGCACCCGGCAGCGACACCGCCTCGGCGCCGTCTGCTGCCGCCAGCTCGGCGAGAATGTCCTCGAGGGCGATCTCCTGGTCGAGCTCGGCGACGTCGCCCATGATCGGCACCGAGGAGTGGGTGGGGCCGGCTCCGGCCGGTGCCGGGGAGGAGAGGATGCTCGGGAGCGCCTCCACCAGGCGGCCGAGGTCGGAGCGGCCGGTCTGGCGGCGCTGGTCCAGCTCGGCCGAGACGAGGTCGATCTCGCCCTGGACGACCCGGCGCAGGTAGGAGAGGACCATCTCGGCACGCTGGCTGGCGTCGCGGCGAGCTCGCAGCTCGCCGACGGCGGCATCCGAGAGGCCCTCGAGCCGCGCAGGAGAGCAGAGGTCGTTCAGGTCCTTGGCTGTGAGGCTCATCTCCGCTCTCCCGTGCGCCGTCCCGTCGAGCAGGGCTTTTGTCATCGTACCTGGTCGCTGTGACGGCGAGCACGGGCCGGGCCGAGGCGGCCCGCCGCCTGGGCCGGGTGGTAGCGGTAGATCGCCCGCCCGACGACGAGGCGCCGGGGGACGGGCCCGAAGTGGCGGGAGTCGCGGCTCGCCCCCGGGTTGTCGCCCGCCACCTCGATCGTGGCCGCCTCGAGGCGCACCACCCGCTTCACGAGGAGGCGCTCGGGCGCCACCGGATCGAGGAAGGCCACTATGTCGCCCTCTTGCAGCACGGGGCTGCGCAAGACGAGGAGCCGCTCGCCGGGGGCGAGCGCCGGCAGCATCGAGGGGCCCTCGACGACCACCCTCGTGAAGCGGCGCCCGACGAGGAGGCCGAGGGCTGCCGCCGAGCCGGCCACGAGCCGCCACCGAGATCGGCGACCCGCTGACCAGGGATAGGGTGAACCGATCAACCCGGACGAACCTTTCCACTAAAGGAGACAGGCAAATGTCCCTCACTTCCCGAGTGCTCTCAAGCCTCGACCGGCTCAGCGCCCCCCGCACGGCTCACGCCCACTGCGACCTCCCCTGCGGCGTCTATGACCCGGCCCAGGCCCGCATCGAGGCCGAGTCGGTGAAGGCCATCATGGAGAAGTTCAATGGCTCGGACGACCCGAGCTTCAAAGAGCGGGCCATCTTCATCAAAGAGGAGCGGGCCGACCTCGTGAAGCACCACCTCTGGGTGCTCTGGACCGACTACTTCAAGCCGGACCACCTCGCCAAGTACCCCGAGCTGCACGACCTGTTCTGGAAGGCCACGAAGGCGGCCGGCGACTCGAAGAAGACCACCGACGTCTCGGTGGCCGAGAACCTCCTCACCCAGATCGGTGAGATCGACCGGATCTTCTGGGAGACGAAGAAGGCCTGAGCCACAAAGCCGGGGGGCCGCCCCGCCCGGGTCCCGCCCGGGCGGGGAACGGCCCTCCTCAGCTGAGCTCACCGGCGCCTCGTCGAGGCGTCCCTGACGCTGCCGCCCGCGGCCGGCGCTTCTCCTCAGCCGCCCGAGACCGGTGGGAGCACGGCCACCTCGTCTCTCTCGCCGAGGGGCTGGTCGCTCTCGGCCGGCTCACCGTTCACCCAGACGGCGCTTTTCTCGAGCACCGCCGCCAGGCCTGGCCCAAAGCGCTCACAGGCCGCCTCCAAGAGCTCCCCGAGGGTGGCCGCCTCGAGGGTCGCCTCTCGGCAGCCGGCTGCCTCGCGGGCCTGGGCGAAAAAGCGCATCCTGGCCAAGAGCTCAGCCGTCCCCGCCCGCCTCGAGCGGGGGGCGGCAGCCTTGGCAGAGCCGCGCCAGCGGCTCTTTCGAGAGGAGCTCTGCCGGCAGCTCGGCCCCGCAGCCGACACAGCGGCCGTAGCTCCCCTCCTCCAGCCGGGCGAGGGCCTCTTCCACCTCGTCGAGGCGGCTGCCGAGGGCCCTCAGGCCGGCGGTGGGAGCACTTTCAGCAGACATCGGATCGAGCCTAACTTGTGCCCGGCCGAAGGCCAGGACCCCGCTCGCCCCTGCCCGAGTCTTCAGGTAGAACTGTCTCGTGCCCATCGCGACGATCAACCCTGCCACCGGCGAGACGGTGAGGAGCTTCGAGGCCTACGACGCAGCCGAGGTGGAGCGCCGGCTCGCCCTCGCCGAGTCGGCCTTCAAGAGCTACCGCCACACCACCTTCAAAGAGCGCGCCGAGCTCGTCAACAAGGTGGCCGACCTCTTCGAGCAGGACCTCGAGCAGCTGGCCCGGACGGTCACCATCGAGATGGGAAAGCCCATCGAGCAGGCCCGGGCGGAGGTGAACAAGTGCGCCGGCGGCTTCAGGTACTTCGCCGCCCACGCCGAGGCTCTCCTCGCCGATGAGGAGGTCGCGGGAACGGCCGCCAAGAAGCGGGCCTTCGTCACCTACCAGCCGCTCGGGCCGGTGCTGGCGGTCATGCCCTGGAACTTCCCCCTCTGGCAGGTCGTCCGCTTCGCCGCCCCGGCCCTCATGCTGGGAAACGTCGGCCTGTTGAAGCACGCCTCCAACGTCCCCCAGACAGCGCTCTACATCGAGGAGGCCTGCCGCCGGGCCGGCCTGCCCGAGGGTGCCTTCCAGACCCTCTTGACCGGGGCCGACGTCGTCGAGGGGATCCTGCGGGACAAGCGCGTGAAGGCAGCCACCTTGACAGGGAGCGAAGGGGCCGGGCGGGCCGTCGCCGGCGTGGCGGGCAGCGAGATCAAAAAGACCGTCCTCGAGCTAGGCGGCTCGGACCCCTTCATCGTCATGCCCTCGGCCGACATGGAGAGGGCGGTCGAGGTGGGGGTGCGGGCCCGGATGCAGAACAACGGGCAGTCCTGCATCGCCGCCAAGCGGTTCATCGTCCATGAGCAGGTGGCCGACGAGTACTTCGAGCGCTACGCCGAGGCTGTCGCCAAGCTGAAGGTGGGCGACCCGCTCGACGAGTCGGTCGACGTCGGCCCGATCGCCACCGCGGCGGGCCGCGACGAGGTGGCCGAGCAGGTGGAGGACGCCGTCTCCAAGGGAGGAAAGATCCTCTGTGGCGGCGAGCGGGACGACCGGCCGGGCTGGTTCTACCCCCCGACGGTCGTCACCGAGATCACCAAGGAGATGCGCATCTACCGGGAGGAGATCTTCGGTCCGGTCGCCTCCATGTACCGGGTGGGCGACATCGACGAGGCGATCGCCCTGGCGAACGACTCCGACTTCGGGCTCGGCTCGAACGCCTGGACCGAGGACCCCGCCGAGCAGCAGCGCTTCATCGAGGGGATCGAGGCGGGCATGGTCTTCATCAACTGGATGACGACCTCCTACTACGACCTTCCCTTCGGCGGCGTGAAGAACTCCGGCTACGGCCGCGAGCTGGCCGCCCCGGGCATCAGGGAGTTCGCCGTCACCAAGACCGTCTGGGTCGACTGAGCCCGCCCGGCGCCTAACCCGTCTCGGGCCACCAGAGGCGGGCGGCGACGACCTCGAGGCCGGGCGAGGACCAGACGAGCCGCTCGACGGCGTCGAGCTCGTGGCGGACGACGTGCTCGGCGGCAGCCACGGCCGCCACCTCGAGCACCGCCCGCTGGTGGAGGTCCTGGTGGCCGGTCTCGGCGATGGCCACCCGGTAGCGGCTCCGGGCC
>JAJYQK010000043.1 GCA_021794645.1 Actinomycetes bacterium | reverse complement strand
GAGGGTGCGGTCGATGATGTCGTCGGCGACGAGGCAGAGCCCCTGGCGGGGGTGGCCGAGGGAGTCGAAGGCGCCTGCCTTGGTGAGCGACTCGATCGCCCTCTTGTTGAGCACGCTCGGGTCGACCCGCTGGCAGAAGTCGTAGAAGCTCTCGAAGGGGCCGTTCGCCTCCCGCTCCTCGATGACGAGGTCGACGATGGCCGAGCCGACGTTGCGGATGGCCGAGAGGCCGAAGACGATGACGCCGGGCGAGCCCTTGTGGCGGGGGTCGGGCGAGTCGGCTGCGGCCGGCCTCGTCGTGAAGTTGGCCATCGAGGCGTTGATGTCCGGGCAGCGCACCTCGATGCCGAGGGTGCGGCACTCGGCCAGGTAGACCGCCGACTTGTCCTTGTCGTCCTTCACCGAGGAGAGGAGGGCGGCCAGGTACTCGACGGGGTGGTTCGCCTTCAGCCAGGCCGTCTGGTAGGCGACGAGGCCGTACCCGAAAGAGTGCGACTTGTTGAAGGCGTAGTCGGCGAAGGGCTCGATGATGTCGAACAGCTCGGTGCCGAGCTTCTCGCCGTAGCCCTGCTCGATACAGCCCTTCACGAACTTCTCCCGCTCCGCCGCGATGAGGGTCCGGTTCTTCTTCCCGCACGCCTTGCGCAGGTTGTCGGCCTCTTCGAGCGAGTAGCCGGCGAAGCGCTGGGCCACCCGCATCATCGACTCCTGGTAGAGCATGAGGCCGTAGGTGTCCCCGAGGATCGACTCCATATCGGGATGGACGTAGCGCAAGGACTTCCGGCCGTTCTTCAGCTCGGGGTAGTCCCGGTGCATGTTGGCCGCCATCGGGCCGGGCCGGTAGAGGGCGACGAGGGCGGCGACGTCGTTGAAGGAGGTGGGGGCGAGGGCGCGCAGCGTTGCCCGCATGGCGTTCCCCTCCAGCTGGAAGACGCCGATCGAGTCGGCCCGGCGCAGCATCTCGAAGGTCTTCTCGTCGTCGAGGGGGATGGCGTCGATGTCGGGCCGCTCGCCGGTCGACTGCTCGATCAGGTCGAGGGCCATGTCGATGACAGAGAGGTTCCTCAGCCCGAGGAAGTCCATCTTCAAAAGGCCGAGGTCCTCCACCCCGTGCATCTCGTACTGGGTGACGATCGGCGCCTCCTCGGGCGCCTGGCCCGGCTCGGGCTTTCGCTGCACGGGCAGGTACTCGGTGAGGGGGGCGTCGGTGATGACGACCGCGGCGGCGTGGATGCCGTCCTGGCGCCGGAGGTTCTCGAGGCCGCGGGCGACGTCTATCACCCGCCTGGCGTCGGACTCGTCCTCATACAGCTTGCGCAGCTCCGCCGCGGTGACATAGCCGTCCTCGAAGCCCTCGGTCTTCTCGAGGCAGGCATGGAGCGGGGTGTCCCGCCCCATGACAAGGGGCGGCATCGCCTTGGCGATGCGGTCGCCGAGGGCGTAGGGGTAGCCGAGCACCCGGGCGGCGTCCCGCACGGCCGCCCGGGCCTTGATGGTGGAGAAGGTGACGATCTGGGCGACGTGGTCCGAGCCGTAGCGCTCCGCCGCGTAGCGGATCACCTCGCCCCGGCGGCGCTCGTCGAAGTCCATGTCGATGTCGGGCATCTGCTTTCGGCCCGGGTTCAAGAAGCGCTCGAAGAGCAGGTCGTAGCGGATCGGGTCGAGGTCGACGATGCGCAGGCAGTAGGCGACACAGCAGCCGGCGGCCGAGCCACGGCCCGGCCCGACCCTGATGCCGGCCTGGCGGGCGTACCTGATGAGGTCCCAGACGACGAGGAAGTAGGCGGGAAAGCCCATCTCGGCTATGACGTTCAGCTCGAACTCGAGCCGCTCGACCACGGCGGGGGGGAGCGGGTCGCCGTAGCGCTCCCGGGCGCCCTCGAAGGTGAGGTGGCGCAGGTAGCGGGCGGCCGAGGCCTCATAGGGCGCCCCTTCCACCTCGAACTCCGGCGGGACCGGGAAGCGGGGGAGGGCGGGCTTGCCGAGCTCGATCTCGACCTTGGCCCTCTCGGCGATCCACAAGGTGTTGTCGCAGGCCTCCGGCAGCTCGGAGAAGAGGTGGCGCATCTCCGCCGCGCTCTTCAGGTAGTGCTCCTCGCCGTCGAACTTGAACCGCTTCGGGTCGTCGATGGTGGCCCCGGTCTGCACGCACAAGAGGGCGTCGTGGGCGACGGCGTCCTCCCGCCGGCAGTAGTGGCTGTCGTTCGTGGCGAGAAGGGGCGCCCCGATCGAGCGGGCGATCTCGACCAGCATCGGGTTGGTCCTCTTCTGGTCCGCCAGGCCGTGGTCCTGCAGCTCGACGAAGAGGTTCTCCGGCCCGAAGATGTCCTGCAGCCGGGCGGCCAGCTCTTTCGCCTCGGCCTGCTGGTCGGCGAGGAGGGCCTGCAGGACCACCCCGCCGAGGCAGCCGGTCGTGGCGATGAGGCCCTCGTGGTGGCGGGCGAGCAGCTCCCAGTCGACCCGGGGCTTGTAGTAGTAGCCCTCGAGGAAGGCGGCCGAGGAGAGCTTGATGAGGTTGCGGTAGCCCTCGGTGCTCTCGGCGAGGAGGGTGAGGTGGTAGTAGAGCTTCTCGCCCCGCTCCCCCTCGCCGCCGGTGTCGTCGATGCGCCCCCGGCGCACGGGGCGGTCGAAGCGGGAGCTGGCGGCCATGTAGGCCTCGGTGCCGATGATGGGGGTGATGCCCTCGTTGCGGCAGGCCTTGTAGAACTCGAGGACCCCGTACATGTTGCCGTGGTCGGTGATGGCGAGGGCGGGCTGGCCGTCTGAGGCGGCGGCCGAGACGACCTCGCCGATGCGGGACGCCCCGTCGAGCATCGAGTACTCGGTGTGGGTGTGCAGGTGGACGAAAGACTCCCGGCCCCGCCCGGGCGGAGCGACCGTGGTCGCCTGCTCGGCTTGCTCGGACCCGACCCGCTCTTGCTCCACCCCGTTACCCACTCCCTGTCCACAGCCAGTTTCCCCAGGCTGTGGACAAAATCACAGCGTTGTCATTCAGTCCCCCGACGATACCGCGGCGGTGGCCCGAACGGCGGCCCGGTCGGGCCGAGCTGGCTAGAGGTAGGTGCCGGGCCGGGCCTCGGCCGGCCGCTCGCCCGGGGGGAGGCCCCGCTGGCGGAACTCGTCGAGCTGGGAGCGGGCCGCCATCTGCTGGGCGAAGAGAGTCGCCTGGATGCCGTGGAAGAGCCCCTCCAGCCAGCCGACGAGCTGGGCCTGGGCGACGCGCAGCTCGGCCTCGCTCGGGGTGGCCGACTCGAAGGGGAAGGCGAGGCGGTCGAGCTCGCCGGCGAGGTCGGGCGAGAGGCCGCCGGAGAGCTCGCGCACGGAGGTCTCGTAGATCTCCTTCATGCGGGCCCGGCCGGCCTCGTCGAGGGGGGCCATGCGCACCTCGTCCAAGAGCTGCTTGGTCATGGCGCCGATGCGCATCACCTTGGCCGGCTGCTCGACGGCGTCGACGGGTTGCTCGGCCTGGCGCTCTAGGGCGGCGGGGGTGTTGTCGGAGTCGATCTCGCTCGTTTCGGACACCCGATCGAGCCTAGAGGGGCCTGTCAGGCCTGTGACAGACGGCGCAGGTCCTCGAGCGAGAGCTCGCCGGTCTGCTCGCCCTCGCACTGGGCGCAGCCGTCGATGTGGCGCCACGAGCGGATCCGGCGGGTGCCGGCCGCGTTCAGCACCACGACGAAGGCCTCCGAGCCCTCGGAGAGCTCGAGGCGCTCGTAGGGCCGCCAGTCCGTCGCCGCCACCGAGGGGTCCACGTCGAGGCCCTTCAGGGCCCGGCGGAACCGCTTGTTGGCGACGTCGAAGAGCCACGTGCTGTGGCAGGACTCGAGGACGAGGAAGTCCCCGTCCACCTGCTGGCCGAAGAACCCTCGGCCGGTGGGTTCGGCAGCAAACGCTGTCCCTTGCCCCATCCCGGCGGGGGGGACGGATGCCTGGGGAAGGGTGGTCATGGCAGCATCTTGACGGTCGCAGGTGAGAATCGGGTCAATGTTCTGTTCCGATTCTGTGAAGATTCCTGTGGATAACCCCGCAGCCTGTTCATGATGGCGACCTCTTACCCACAAGGGCGCAGGTCAACTCCCACCGGCTGGCTCCACTTGCCGCAAAACCGCATCTAGAGCCCCTCGGAGGGCGACCGCGGGCGGGGCGGCTGTTTCACAGTGTGGGCGCCTTTTCTGCGAACTCCCTGGCAGAGGAGGTAATGGTAGGCCGGCGATGCCCGGAGCGGGCCGAAAGGCCGGCCGCCCGGCGCCCGAAATGGCACACCGCCTCTTTCGGCCCAGGTGGGCCGCTCAGCGCCCGGGCGGTTTTCGGCTCAAGGCGCCGCCCAGGCTGCCGATATCTCTCGGGAGGCACTGCGGCTCGCCGCCCGCCCTTTCCAGCCCGAATCACCCGCCCATCCAAAGCGCGAGACAT
>JAJYQK010000013.1 GCA_021794645.1 Actinomycetes bacterium | reverse complement strand
AGTCCTCGTCCCCCCGGTCCGGGGGGTGAGAGGTGGCCGTCAGTCTCTTGCCGGGTCTCAAGCTCAATCGAACGTCCTTAACCAGTAATGTGCTTTCAAGTGAGCATCAGCCTATGCTGAGACCTTGCATATGACAAGACAGCGCTGGCTCCCGGCTTCACGGTGACGACGCGCTCACCGCTGGCGGGCCTGCTGGAGGTCACCGCCCCCGAACCGGGCGAGGTGGTCGACCTCGACGAGGTGGATCGCAGGATCCTCGGGCTCCTCGCCCGAGACGCCCGCCTCTCCCGCCGCCGGCTCGCCCGTGAGCTGCAGATGTCACCGCCGGCGGTGGGAGACAGGATCGCCCGCCTCGAGCGCAGGGGGGTGATCCGCGGCTACACGGTCGAGATCGGCTGGGCCGCTCTCGGATACTCCACCGTCTACCTCGCCGTCACGGCGGTCCAGGGGGCCGACCAGGGCGCCATCTTGCGGGCGCTGCACTCCCTGGCCGAGGTGGAGGAGGCGATCGTCATCACCGGCTCGATGGACATGCTGGCTCGGGTGAGGGTGAGAGACCACGGTCATCTGCGCCGGCTGCTGCTGGCAGAGATCTGGCCGGTCGAGGGCGTGCAGCGGACAGAGACCTTCGTCGGCCTCGCCGAGATGCCGCCAAAGCTCGCCTACGTGGCGGCTCTTCTCGAGAAGAAGAGTTGAGCCAGTCCCGCCCTGCCGGGGCGACGGCCGAAGCTGGACCAGGCGGGGGAGGCCATGGGGCGATGAGTGAGGTGAGGCCATGACCGTGCAACACGTCGTACTGTTCGCCTTCCCCGCCGAGCTCGGCGAGAGCGAGGAGCGAGAGCTGTTCGAGCGGGTCGCCAGGTGGCCCGAGGAGATCGGCGCGATCGACGCCATCCGGCTCGGGCGGCCGATCGACTCCTCCCGCGCCCGGGGCTTCCAGTACCTCCTGTACATGGAGCTCTCGGACGAAGAGGCGCTGGCCGCATACCAGCGCCACCCCGTCCACCGGGCCTTCTCCGCCTGGGTGCTCGGCAAGGGCTGCACGGTCCTTGCCTTCGACTACCTCCTCGACGAGGTGACGGTCATCCACCCGGCCGAGGGGTTGGGGTAGCTCCCGGCGCCGCCACGGGGGGCTGCGCTGCAGCGGTCGCTATCTACGTGGCAGATGGGCGGAGCCGCCGGAGCAGCCTGAGCGCCTGGCCGGCGACGACAACTAAGACGGTGAGGGCGACCGCCGGGTCGAGCCAGAACAGGCCGCCACTGGCGAAGATCACCGCTCCGGCGATGGCGACACCGCCGGCGGCAGCGGCGTCGCCGGCGGTGTCGAGCGCGACTGCCCGCACGCTCAAGGAGGCATCGTCGCCGTCGTCGACGTCGCCGCCGAGGACGACGGTCCCGACGACCATCACCACGGCCGCCACCGCGCTCGAGACCATCACGGGCAGCCCGTGGACCCGTCCGGTGCCGCTCGCCAGCCGGAGAGCCGAGTCGGCGGCGACGAGCAGGGAGAGGACGAGCAGCCAGGAGGCATTGAGCAGGGCGGCGTACCGGGTGGCGCCCGGCCTGCCCGCTGGGCGACGGCGAGTCGGTCCCTCCAGCCGCAGGGCCATGAGGGCGACGCCGATACCCGCCGCGTCTGCCAGGTAGTCGACCCCCTCCGCCCACACGCCGACCGAGTGGGCGGTGATGCCGACGGCCACGAGCGCCACGACGAGGGAGAGGTTGAGAAAAAGGACGAAGTAGAGCCTCCCGGCCCGGGTCATCGGACCGCGGCCGGGGCGAGGCTCGGCGCCTTGTACTTCGACAGTCGCAGCAAGGGGCAGCGGTCCTCGGTCTGGTCGAAGATGCTCGATCGCTCCTTGTAGCACAGCCGACCTCCTCCGAGGCGCTGCGCTCCGGGAGCGGGTATCAATTGGGGCTGTGCCGAGAGACTCCTCCCCCAGCCCAGGAAAGCGCCGCCTGCGCGACATACCGGGCGACTTCATCCTCCGGACGCCACGGTTGCGCAGGTGGTACGGGAGACGCCTTCTGAAGACCATGCGCAAGTCCCGCGAGAAGGGGCGCCGCCTGGCGGGCAACCTGGCCTTCATCGAGCGCCAGCTGCGCTCGCTGCCGCCTGCCCGACAAGAGAAGGTGCTGGAGCAGATCCTCGAGCGGGAGGCGGCGAGCAAGCGGGTGCCTGCCAGCCGCGAGATGAGGCGTGCCTCGGGGCGAGCCGAGCGCCAGGGCACCCGAGGACGGGGCGTCCGTCCCGGCCTCGCCCCCGGCCAGCGACGCCGGGCCTGAGCCCGGCTCGGCTCCCCGCCGCTGTCGGGCCGCCGCCCGGGCGCTCGGCAGTTCTCAGGCGAGCACTCGGTCGAGGAACGAGCTGAGCTCATCGGGGCTGCGGCGGCCGCGGGCTGCTCTCGCCATCTCCATCATGACAAGGCCGGCCAGCCTGACCTCCTCGAAGCCGCTGGAGAGCGGGCCGGCGGAGCGGTAGCCGGCGAGGAGCGCCTCGGCGTCGCCGGCCTCGGGCCAGGGACGCAGATCGAGCGCCGGGTGGCTGCGGTAGGCGTCGCCGAAGTCGATGAGTCCGACGAAGGCTCCCGTGGCCGGCTCCGCGAAGGTGTGCTCGGGTCCCGGGTTCGAGTGGAGGGCCACCAAAGGCGGTTCCGTCGGCAGCTGGGCGACGCAGCGTTCAGCGACGCCCCGCAGATCGACGGCGGCGGCGAAAGCGGGGTCGGCCGAGAGGGTGCTGGCGAGGCGGTCGAACGCCTGCTGGAACCGCACCGTCAGGTCGGCCGGTGTGTTGTCGCCGGGGAAGAGGCCGCTCGCGGCGAGCACCGACTGCTCTATCTCGTGGATGGCTCGAAGCGTCCGGCCGAGCTCGCCCAGAAGCGCAGCTCGCTTGTCGGCCTCGAGAGACACGTGCTCGACGGCCCTCCCCTCCACCCGCGTCAGGCAGAGGTACTCGATCCCGTCCATCTCGCCATGGCCGAGGGCACGGGGAACGGGGAAGTCCCCCTGCCGCTCCAGCTCGGCTAGGAAGAGAGCCTCCTTGCGCAGGCTCGTGCGGGGACGGAGCCGGTGCGGGCGCTGGGTCTTCATCACGATGCCACCCTCGAGGAAGTAGGCGCGCGCCTCACCGCCGGACTCGTCCACCTCGAGCAGCCCGCCGGCCTCCGGTACGTGACGGCGGGCTGCTGCCACCACGACCTCCTCGCCGAGGACAGGGTCAGGGGCCTCGGGCTGCAGGTAGACGTCGGAAAAGACCATCTTCACGCTCCTTTGCTGCCGCGCCCGGCATCACCGGCCGCGGGAGCTGGCAGTATGGCACCCCCGCCGTCGCCGCCCTCCGAGGCCTCCTCCCGCCAGTCCCAGCCGGCGGCGTCCAGCTCGACAAGGGCGGCGAAGCGCCCCCCGCCCGAGACGAGGTCGCTCGGCGAGCCCTCCTCGGCGACCCGCCCACCCTCGAGCACGACGACCCGGTCGGCCTCTCTGGCTGTCGAGATGCGGTGGGCGACGGTGAGGACCGCGCAGCCGCGGTCCCCCGCCATCTCCCGCAGAGCGGCGCGGAAGGCCGCATCGCTGGCGCCGTCGACGGCGGCCGTCGCCTCGTCCAAGAGGAGGACCGCCGGCTCGAGCACGAGCGCTCGCGCCAGGGCGACGAGCTGGCGCTGCCCGGCCGACAGGACCGCCCCCTCACCCCGGCCCTCCCCGGCGAGCATGGTGTCGAGCCCCCGGGGCAGCTCCGCCACGAGCGGGCCGAGCCCGGCGAGGGCGACTGCACGCAAGAGCGCAGGCTCCTCGACGAGAGGGTCGAAGAGGCTGAGGTTCTGGCGCAGGGTGGCGCTGAAGAGGTTGAGGGCCTGCGGTACGACGCCGAGGAGGCGCCTCCGCTCTTGCTCTCCGAGGCTGCGCGGGTCGACACCGGCGATCCTGATGGCCCCCTCGCCGGCCGGGTAGAGGCCGCCGACGAGCGAGACGAGGGTCGACTTGCCCGCCCCGGTGCGCCCCACGATGGCAACGTGCTCGCCTGGCGAGACGGTGAGAGAGACGAGCTCCAGCACGGGACGGCCCGGCAGGTAGCCGAAGGTGAGGTCGACGACTTCGATCCCCCGGGCCGGATCGGGCCGGGAGCCGCTGTCCGCCGGGGCCGCCTCCACCGGCAGATCGAGGACCTCGAAAGCCCGCTCCGCCCCGGCGATGGCGGCCTGTACCGACTGCCATTCGTCCCCGAGCGCGACGATCGGGGCGAAGAAGTTCTGGAACAGCAAGATGAAGGCGGTCAGCGTTCCGAGGTTCACGCCGGCATGGACGAGCGTGTGCCCCGCCCCGACCCAGATCAGGGCGGCGATCACCACGGCGGAGAGGAGCCCGCTCACCGGAGCGAAAAAGGCGTTGTACTTGACCGAGTCGCGCTGGGCGAGCAGGGTGCGCTGCAGCGCCCGGCGAAAGCGGGCGACGAAGGCCTCCTCCCGCCCGAAGGCGCGCAGCGTCTCGACACCGCCGACCACCTCGGAGAGCTCCACGTTCAGGCGGCCGATGGCGCGGCGCGTCCTTCTCTCGGCCTCCCGGACGCGCACCTGCAGGTAGCGGGTGGCGACGAGAAGGGGCGGCAGGGCGACCGCCGAGACCGCCGTGAGGAGCGGGCTCAGCACCAGCATGGCGATGACGACAGCCACGAGTGGCACCAGCTGGCCTATGAGGGTGGCGATGCCGTCTGTGAAGAGCTCGTCGACGGTCTCGACGTCTGCGGTCGCACGGCTGATGACGTCGCCGACCGGGGTCTGATCGAAATAGGAGGCGGGCAGGGCCATTACGTGGGCGAAGATCCGCACCCGGAGGGCGGCGATGGCCGACTGGGAGACCCGGGCGGCCAGGTAGGCATAGGCGAAGCTGAGACCGGAGCCGGCTGTCACCGCCAGGACGTAGACGGCGGCGGCCAGCAAAAGGCCGCTGGTCCGCCCGGGCACGAGGTCGTGGTTCACGACGAAGCGCAGCACGAATGGTGGCACCAGCCCGGCCAGGGCGGAGGCGAGGATGCAGGCCGCCACCACGGCCAGCGAACGGCGCCAGGGCGAGACGAGGGCGGCGACCTTGCGCCAGAGGGGGGCGGCCGGAGCGCCGGGTGAGGCGGTGCCGTCTGGTGCAAGGGGGCTCGTCACCGCTGCTCTCCGCCGGCGGTCCGGCCCGGCACCGAGAGGCGGGCCTGGGCCCGGTAGATGCGGGCGTAGAGCCCGCCCGCGGCCAGTAGGGCGTCATGGGTCCCCTGCTCCTCGATCCGGCCCGAGTCGAGGACCACTACCCGGTCTGCCTGCGGGAAGGCGGCGAGCCGGTGGCTGAGGAGGAGCACGCTCGCCCGCTCGCCCGCCGGCGCCCTCGCGCCGAGAGCGGCACGGAGGGATGAGGCGATGGTGGCCTCGGTCCGGACGTCGACGGCTGAGAAGGGTTCGTCGAGGACAAGCAGGCCGGGCAGGCTTCCGCCGGCTCCGAGGGCGCGGGCGAGTGCTATCCGCTGGCGCTGGCCGCCGGAGACCCGTGTGCCCAGCTCCCCGATCTCGGTGCGCAGACCGGCGGGCATCCCGGCCATGTCCTGGCCGAGCGCCGCCAGCTCGACTGCTCGCAGCAGGAGCGGCTCGGCGCCGTTGGCCCCGTGCTGTTCGGGCGAGAGGCAGATGTTGTCGAGCACGCTGCCCGAGAAGAGGTGGGGCTCCTGGGCGAGGTAGCCGACCCGTGCCGGCCGCTCTGAGGGCGGAAGCTGTGCGACCGGCTCGCCGTCGAGGAGGACACGGCCGGCATCGGGGGAGTAGATGCCGGCGGCGAGGCGCGCCAGGGCGCTCTTGCCCGACCCGACCGGGCCGGTGACGGCCACGAAGGCCCCGGCTGGCACCTCGAGGTCGAGCTGCGAAAGGGCGCCGCGCCCCCCCGGGTAGGAGAAGCTCACGTTCTCGAAGGTGAGCCTCGCCGGACGGCGGGGCTGAGGGCGCTCCGGGGCGGGAGCGTCCTCGAGGGCAGCCACGTGCGCGGCGCGAAACGAGGCCCAGCGAGGCTCGGCCGAGGCCGGCGGCGGGGCGAGGAGAGGTTCCAGTCGGGTGTGGGCTGCGCCGGCTGCCTGCACGCGGTTGGCCATCTGCGGGATGCGCGGTGCCCGGGTGACGAAGCGGACGAAGAGCTGCAAGAAGGCGACGAGCCCGCCGAGGCTGAGCTGGCCGGCTACCACGTCGCGCCCTCCGAGCCAGATGACGAAGAAGACGCCGGCGCTGAGCAGCACCGTGTAGAGAGCCGAGAGAGCCTCGTCGAGGCGGATGGCATCGAGCTCGGCTGCGGCCTGCTCCTTGGCCAGGGTGGAGACCCTGCCGGTGGCGGCGCTCGCCCGGCCCGCCAGCCGCAGCAGGCGCAGGCCGCCGAGCTGCTCGTGGAGCACGGTCGTGAGGTCGGCGTCGCGCTGGCGTGCCGAGATCGTGCGCCGCGCCACGAGGCGGCCGGCCACCTTGGCGAGCCAGAGGGCGAGCGGCACCGGGGAGAGCGCCAGCGCCGCCAGCGTCGGGTCGTAGAGGAACATCGTGACGACCATGGAGAGTGAGAACAGCAACGTGTCCCATGTCTCGACGATGACCTCGCCGACGCCGGTGCCGAGCACCTCCACGTCGCCGATCACCCGTGCCATGACACCGCCGACAGACATGGCGGCGAGCCGGTCCATCGGCCAGGCGAGCACGCCGCGGAGGGCGTCGGCTCGAACGTTCGCTTTCAAGCGGTTGCGAGCAAGGCCGAGCCAGAAGCGCTTTCCGATGCGGGGAAGCTGGGTCGCAGCGGTCGCCCCGACGAAGAGGGCGGCCGCCGTCGCGACGCTGGCGGAAGAGGAGGTGTGGTGCTCGTAGGAGAGGACGGCGTTGATGGCCCGGCCGAGGAAGACCGCAGGCAGCACGATGGCGACGTTCATGGCGATGCCGGCCACTGAGCCGACGAGGAGAAGGCCGCCGACTTGGCGGAAGTACGGGCCGAGCGAGAGGAGGAACGGTCTTCTTCCTCCCGGGAGGCTCGGGCCGGCCCCGGTCCCGCCTTTGCGTGTCAGTCTCACCCGAGGCCCCACTGCCTCGCCCATCCCGCCGGCCGCGCCGGCGCCGGCAGCCTCACGCTCTCTCTAACGAGAGCACGACGCCGGGCCAGCTACGGGAGCGGACCTTTGAGCAGGAGCAGCCCATAGGCCGCTCCGACCACCGGTCGAGCCCGCCAGTTGTAGCGACTGAGCGGCTCGCCGTTCGTCGGGTCGTAGGTGTCCGGCAGCGGAGCTCGAAAGTCGGTGTGGTTGACGTAGCGCGCCAGCGTCCGGATCATCTCTGGGCCGACTGGTTGGTCGTGCAGCCAGGCGGCCGTGATGAGCTGCTGGTCGAGCCGGGCGAGCTGAGGGGTGTTGCTTGCCACCGGCAGGCCGTACTTGTCGAGCCGGCTCTGGTACCACTCGGCCTCGGTGGTCGTCACCTCGGCGCTGACGAGCCCCGTCCCAAGCACTGCGTCCCAGTAGGCGTTGTAGAGGTTCGACCAGGTGCCCTGCCAGCCCATGTGCGACTCGAGGTGGTGCCCCGTGGGGTTTGCCGCCAGCTGCGCCCAGCGCGCTGCGAACTGCGCCGCCTGCTCTCCCCACTGCGCCGCCTGCCGCTCGGCGCCCAGCCTGCCGGCGATCCGTCCCGCCGCAGCGAGGCCGACGATCCCGAGAACGGCGAGGTTGGTGTCGTGAGGGGCGTGCCCGAGATAGTCGATGGTTGTCAGCTGGGCAGGCGGCGACGGCAGCTCTGAGATGAGCAGCGCGGCCCACTTGGCCCAGAGCGGCTCGTAGCGGGCGAGGAAGGCCCTCGCGGTCTTGCCCTGCACGCGGTCGGCCCACACGGCCGCCATGGAGAGCATGGCGCCCGACTCCCAGACCGGCATCGGCTCTGCCGAGGGCCCCACAGGGTTGCCATTGGCGATCGGCCAGAAGCCGAGGCTGTGGGGCGGGTACCGCTTGGACCAGCGAGGCGACGCCGCATAGTGCAGGACCGGTTCCAGCAGCATCGGGATGAAGCCCGGGTCGATGTAGAGGAAGACAGGGCAGGCGTCGAAGATGATGTCGACGGTCGAGATGTCCCCGTCACTGCTGAGCTCTTTCAGGAAGGCCCAAGGCCGGCCAGTGGGACCGACCACGAGCTGGCAGCCGCCGTAGGCTTGGCGGAGAGCAAGAGCGCACAAAGCGGCATACTCGGGGCCGCCTGCCGCCCGCGCAGCAGAGGTGATCGCCTCGTCGAGGCGGATGGCGCGGGCACGAGCGGCTTCTGCTTGGCCGAGGAAGTCGTCGGCCATCTTCTGCCAGCTCTCCCAGTGCGCCGTCCAGAGCGGCTCGAGCGGGCGTCCCATGTACTCGATCGCCGGGCTCTCGACGTGCCCGAGTGACCACTCGGCCACGACGAGCCCTCTTCCCACCGAGCCGAGCTGATGGGCGAGGGCGAAGACCGGGCCGCCCGGTTGCGCCGCCTGGGGGATGGGGTCGTTTCGACCCGAGAGCCTGCCGGCGGCGGCGAAGTTCGCTCGCACCGAGGCCGCTGCGCCGCTCTCGTAGCTCGTCGAGCGGCGCGCCGGTGTCGAGAAGATGGCCGAGCCCCACGCTGCCATCTCCGCCATCTCGGAGAGGGGCCGCTCGCTCGAGAGACGGACCGACCAGTGCCGTGCTGCTGTCCGATCGGTCTCCCAGACGATCTCCTGCCCGGCGGCCCAGCTGGCCCACTCGCCGCTCATGTCGCAGTAGAGGCTGACGTCGTGCGCCCTGCCGTCGACCGAAGAGACGGCCACCGTCAGCAGGCTGAGAGGCACCGACTGCAGCCTCGGGTCCCCCGGCTCGATGGGAGAGAGCCACTCGGCCACCAGACGTATGCCCCCACCCTCGAGGGTGAAAGAGGACCGGGTCGGTGTTACCACCAGCGACGTCTGCCTCAGCCGGGGAAGCCCGAGGCCCTCCGGCCCGCCGCACCAGCGGTATGTCTCTCGATCGACCCGCACCAGTCCGCAGACCGACATGGGGGAGCCGTCCCACCCAGCTGCCCACTGCGTCGCCAGGTCCGTGCCCTGCAGCCATGCCGAGACGTAGGGGTCACGGACGGCCAAGGGCACGGCCGGCGGCCGGAGCGATGCACCACCGACGCTGAGAGGCCTGTCTCCCGGCCGCGGTGGCTCGGTCCCCCGACGACGCCGGCCGGTCCCGCTGTCGTGGCTCGCCCGGGCGGCCCGATCCTGCGGGGCCAGGTCGCAGGCGGCCAAGGCGGTGCTCGCCAGCGCCGCGTAGCTCGCGGCTCGCCCCGCACCACGGAGAAACGCCCGCCGGTCGAGGAGCCGGTCATCTGCAGGTGGCTCCGGCGTCACCGCGTCACCAACGGGGCCGGGCGGCGCCAGGCGCCCGGCCCGGCGACCTGCTCGGGCAGCTGCGCCCTCGGCCCCTCGAGCTGCCGGGCCGTGTCGAAGGGCCCTGACCCTCACCTGGCGGCGCCGATGGCCCTTCGACCCGAGGGGCAGAGTCGTCGACGCCGAAAAGATCACATGGCTGCCCCACGGCGACAATGGTAGCGATCGACCCGGCCGGCGGGCGGGCTGGCCGCCAGGGAGGAAGACCCTCAGCCACCGAGCTCTCCTGCCGGCAGGCAGAGCACGAGCGCCTCTTCGAGGCGGCAGCTGACGGCGGGTCGGCGGGCTCCTCCAGCTCCCTCGGACACCGCCTCGGCTCGGCATCAACAGGATGGGAGGACGAGGGAGTGCTACGGGCTCTTCGGATCGACCTCAACTGTGACCGTCGGCCCTCGGGGTGCGCACCATCGCCCGGGACAGAGGCGCACGGGTCATCGCGTGCACCGGGACAAGGCTCTTGGCCTCGCCGGGTTGGGCCCGGCGAGCTCGCTGCGGCACCGTCTCGGCCACATGGGAGCCTCCGCTGACCGGTAGCTGGGACCGGGGCGGCTCAAGGCCGAGCTGACCGCAGGCGAACGGTGCTCTCGCCGTCTCTGGGCGAGGCAGGCGACAAGTGGAGGCCCGGCGGCAGGCCGGTCAGCTCGAAGTTCTCGCCCGAGGCGCGGAGGGTCAGCCGACTGCCGGCCAGGTGGAGGTTCTCAATCGACAGCTCGCCCAGGGAAGGGGGCAGATGGGGCGAGAAGCGGACCGTGCCCTCCGGCACCGACGGCTCGAGTCCGAGAAGGGTGCTGCGAAGGAGCAGGAAGGGCGAAGCCGATGCCCAGGCCTGTGGGGAGCACGAGGCTGGATAGGGAACGGGGCAGGCGAACTCCGAGCGGGCAAAGCCGCAGAACAACTCCGGTGGCCTGCCCCCGAAGGCCGCCGCTGCCGACAGCAGCGCGGCCGTCACCTGCTGGGACTCCTCCTGGAAGCCGTAGCGGGCCATCCCGGCTGCACAGATTGCGCTGTCGTGGGGCCAGACAGAGCCGTTGTGGTAGCTGATGGGGTTGTAGCGCCCCATGGCGCTCGAGAGCGTGCGGATGCCCCAGCCCGTGAACATCTCAGGACTCATGAGGGCGCTGACGCAGCGTCCGGCCCGCTCGTCGTCGACGATCCCGCTCCACAGGCAGTGGCCCATGTTGGAGGCAAGGGAGTCGATGGGCCGCTTGGAGCCGTCGAGGCCGAGAGCGAAGCGGCCCTCATCTTCCAACCAGAACTGCTTGTTGAACCGCCCCTTCAGCAGGGCTGCCCGCTCCTCGTACTCGGCGGCGACGAGGCTCTCTCCGAGGGTCCGGGCTATCTGGGCCCGCGCGAGGTAGGCGGCATACACGTAGCCCTGCACCTCACAGAGGGCTATGGGCGTCTCGGGAATGGTGCCGTCGGCGAAGCTGATGCCGTCGAAGGAGTCTTTCCACCCCTGGTTGACCAAGCCATCTTTTGTGGCTCGCTCGTACTCGACGAAGCCGTCGCCGTCGCGGTCGCCGTATCGGGCGATCCACTCGAGGGCCCGGTCGGCGTGGGGCAGCAGCTGGCGGACGAGCCCCTCGGCGGCCCCCCAGCGATGCAGCTCGCCGAGAGTGACGACGAAGAGGGGAGTGGCATCGATCGAGCCGTAGTAGAGCGACCCGGCTGGCGTCTCAGCGGCGGCTGTCAGCCCGTGGCGCATCTCATGGAGGATCTTTCCTGGTTCCTCCTCGCACTCGGGGTCCACCTTCTGACCCTGATTGCGCCCGAGCGTGAGCAGCGTCCCCGCCGCCAGAGACGGGTCGAGGTCGAGGGTCATGATGGAAGTGATCAAGGAGTCCCGCCCGAACAGCGTCATGAACCAGGGGGCTCCGGCGGCTACTGCCGGCCGCCCGACGTCGTCGGGATCGAAGATGCGCAAGGCGCCGAGATCGCGCTCGCTCTGGAGGAAGGTGGCGTCAAAGCTCTTGTCGGCAGAGCGGATCCGGGGTGCCCGCTGTTCCCAGGCCCGGATCCGCCGGACGGGAAGCGAGCGCTCTTCGGGGTCCGGACCGTCGAAGCGGAGCTCGACGGCCTCACCGTCGACGCTCAGCCGCAGCTCGACGCTCAGCTGCAGTTCACCGCCGGCCGGGAGCGGGACCTCGAGCTCTCCCCGTCCCGGCTCCAGCACCGTGCCGGCCGGGAAGGTGACCTGCAGGGAGCGAGCGGGACGGCTCTTCGCAGAGGCAAACGACATCGTGAGGCCGTCGACGGCTGTCGAGGTGTGTCTCCCGCCGGGGACGCGGCTCTCTTTCACCTCGAAGACGTGGGCGAAGTCGGCGTCGAGCTCGAAGCTGACCCTGCAGAGGGTCTGCTCCCGGCCGAGGTTGCGCAGGAGGATGTCCTCCCGCATGCCTGCGCCCACGTAACGCAGTCGCTGCATGAGAAGTGTGCTGTCTGCCTCGCCGGGTCGGGGCCTGCCCCGCGAGACGAAGGTCGCGGCGAACGGATGGAGGGGCACCACCGCCAGATGCTGCGGCCTCTCGCCGTCGAGGCGGACCACCCAGGTCGAGACGAAGCGGGTGTCCTTGAAGAAGAGGCCCTGCAGGCTCCCAGGGACGATGTCGCCGCTGGCGGCCGAGATGGCGAACGAGGTTCCCTCCACCAGGGTGACCGGATCGTTGGAGAGGGTTTCGAGGGAGCTCTCGCCCTCGAAGGTCCACGGGCTCGTCATGTTCGGCTGACCGGCCGGATCAGGCCGCGCCCGGGCGGGACGCACCGAGTGAGCTGAGGGAGAAAGTGGCCAGCGTCTCCTCATAGAGGGCCACGTGCTTGGCGACCATCTGGTCGACGGAGAAGTGGCTTTCGGCCCGTGCCCGGCAGGCGGCTCGGTCTATCTCGCCGAGCCGGGCGAGAGTAGCCCCCAGCTCGGCCGCTCCAGCCCTGACAAAGCCGACCTCGCCGTCGAGCACGATCTCGGGAGCAGCACCCCAGGGCGTGGTGAGCACGGGCGTGCCACAGGCGAGCGCCTCGAGCATCACCATGCCGAAGGGCTCGGGCCAGGCGATGGGGTTGAGCAGGCAGTCAGCCGCTCCGAGGAGCTCAACCTTCGCCTCCCTGTCCACCTCGCCCAGGTAGGTGACGTCCGCTCCGAGCAGAGGACGAACCTTGGCCTCGAAGTAAGCCTTCTCGGCCGGTTCCCGCATCTTGGCGGCGATCCGGAGCGGGTAGCCGGCTGCGCGGGCGATCTCGGCCGCCACGTGGGGGGCTTTGCCGGCGTTCATCCGGCCGAGGAAGAGGGCGTAGCCACCTCCTCCTGCACCAGCCGGGAAGTTCGCCATGTCCACCCCGTGGTGGATCACCGCCGCGATCGGGACCCCTGCGGCCGTCGAGGCCTGGTGGTGGGAGACAGCGATCACCGGGAGACGCTCTCCGAGAGCCCGGTACAGGCCGATGAGGGCGCCGTCGAAGGGGCCGTGGTTCGTGGTGACGACGGGCAGGTGGGGGTGGGCCGCCGCCTCGAGCGGTCCGGTCAGCGTGTGGTCGTGGACGATGTCGGCGTCTCTCGCCGCCTCGTAGGAGTGGATGACGTGGCGGATCTCGTCCAGCCCGTTGCCCGTCCCGACCCCGACTGCCGTCTCGAAGAGGTACGAGGTCGGTACCGGACAGCTGCTGTCACCGGTGGTGCAAAGAAGGACCTCGTGGCCCGCCGCCTGCAGCCCCCTTGCCAGCGAGTCGAGCACGTTCTCTGTCCCGCCGTAGCCCCGGGGCGGGATCGAAAGCCATGGCGGCGCCACGATTGCGATGCGGAGTGCTCGGCGGAAGGCGACCGGACGGATCGTTGTCTCGGCCGCGGGCTGGCCGGCGAGAGCGCGTCGCGGCAACGCTCCGGTCTGTTTGCAGGGATCCACTGGGACAACCGATCTTCCCCCGGCCAAGCAGGGGTGCAGAGGTCCAAGGTGAACCAGGGCCACCCTACACCCGGTGGCATCGCCCTCCCACGAGAGCGGTCGCCCTCCCAGCAGGGCAAAACGGTGCTCTGGTCCCGTTCGGCAAGCAGCGGCGGTTTCCTTCGCCGTTACGCTGGGAGGAGACGAGGAGGCCGAGATGACCGACGACCAGGGCCAAGCCAGATGGAGCGTCGCCGAGTGGCACGGCAAGATGCTGCTCGATTGCAACGGGGAGAAGATCGGCAAGCTCCAAGACGTCTACGTCGACGTCGAGACCGACGAACCGCAGTTCGCCACGGTGAAAGAGGGCCTCATCGGGCGCCATCTCACCTTCGTGCCGCTCGGTGGTATCCAGATCGGTCCCGATGACCTCCAGGTGTCAGTGACCAAGGAGCAGGTCCGCGCGGCGCCGGACATCGAGATGCACGGCGAGGAGCTCTCGCAAACCGACGAGTCCAAGCTCTACCACCACTACGAGTTGAACTACGTGCCGCCAGACAGCCAGAGCGGCCGCCGACTCGCCCGCCGTTAGGCCGAGTCGCCCCGGGAGAGCCTCGACCTCTCGCCTCGCCTTACTTGCCGGTGGCAGGCTGCCCCAGCGTGGGCTGAGGTAGCGAGGGGCGCCGGAGCCCCGCCACGACGTCACCTTGCCGGGCCCTGCTGGGGATGGGCGATAGCCGCCGACGCCTTCGGTTGGCGGCGGCGACGTTCGGCCGGCCGCGCGGTGGCGGCTCCTCGCCAGCCGCCAGTGAGAAGAGAGCTTCAGCGGGGCCGAGCAGGCGTGCCTAGGCGCAGCCAGCCGGCCGGCGGGCCGGCCCCGCCGGGACGGCACCGTGGCCAGCACGAGGCCTGCCCGTGGGATCGGGACGTCACCGCGAGATGCCGGCGCGCGCTGCTGCTTCGCTACGGTCGTCGAACCCCCGGATGTCGGCGATGAGCCCGGCCCGGACGGTCATGACCTGGAAGCGCGCCGCCCCGTCGGCGGGGCGCTGGCCGGCGGCGACATCAAAGACGCGCAAGCCGACGAGGAGCGCGCTCGTGCCTACCGAAACCTCAGTCACCTCCGCCCGCATGCCTCGGTCCCGCGCCGCCCGGTACCAGGCGAGCGCCTCATCGCGGCGGTGGCAGCCCGACTGCGGGTCGTCGGGTGGTCCCCAGCACAGATCCGGCGCGCACAGCTCGGCGAGCGCATCGATGTCGCCGGCCCCCAGGGCCGCGGCGAGCGGCGGGGCTATCTCTGCCGGGGAGCGCTCAGCCATGGCGGCGCTCCTCTCGGGCAGTGCCGGCGGGCACGACGACGTGGCAGACGAAGTCGGGGTCACAGTCCCGGGCATCGAGGAGGCGGCCTCGAGCGGCGAGGCGGCGCAGCTCGTCGCGCACCCGGCCGAGCGCTGCGATCCGCTCGTCGAGCTCGTCCGCCCGGCGCTCGACCAGCTCGAGAACGAACCGGCACGGCGCCTCCCCCTGCCGGCGGAGCGCCATCACCTGGCGAATCTCGCCCAGGCTGAGGCCCACCGCCTGGGCGGCCCGCACGAAGCGGAGCTGGCCGAGGGCCCCCTCGTCGTAGAGACGGTAGCCCGAGTCGCTCCGCTGCGCCGGAGCGAGCACACCCACCTCGTCGTAGTAGCGGATGGTCTTTATTGATGTCCCGGCTCGCTCTGCCAGGGCACCGATCGTCATCATGAGCGCCACGATAGCCCTTGACTCTCCAGTCGAGGGGAGGGTTTAGCGTCGCCTCGTGGCTCCCCGCACCATCACCATCCAGCACCTGCCCGGCTGCCCGAACCTGACGCTTGCCCGCGCCCGCCTCGACGAGGCGATCCGTCGCGCCGGCGGCGTCGCCCCAGCGGTCGTCTTACAGGAGATACCAGACCCGGCTGCCGCCGAGCAGGTGGGCTTCCACGGGTCGCCGACGATCCTCCTCGACGGGGTCGACCCCTTCGCCGGCGCCGCCACACCCCCGACCTTCTCCTGCCGGATCTACCAGACCGGGGCGGGCCCACAAGGCGCCCCCGCTCTCGAGCAGATCATCGCCGTTCTCCGCCCAGACACGACGCACTGAGCCGCATCGAGGCCACCGCAGCAGCTGCTGGGGCAGATCAGCCGACTGCGAGGCCGGGCGAGTACGACCGCTCGTCAGTCCTTGGTCAAGTGGTACGGGATCCGCCCCACCGCCGCCTTGCTCCGGCGGCGGAGCACGTCAGCGAGGATCGTCCCCCGCTGGTTCTGCAAGAGCCGGTGCCGCCACTTGCGGGGCTCCACCTCGGGGATGAGGACCATCACCTTTCGTTCCCGGATCTCGGCCGAGGCGAGGTAGTCGAGCACGGGCGTGGCAAGGGAGCGGGTGCGCGGCCGCAGGACGACGAGGGGGACGCCGGGGTCCCAGCGGTCCCAGTCGGCCTGCAGGGTGGCGGCCCGCTCGTCGTCGAACTGGACGCTGAGCGCCACCACCTCGTGGCCGAGCGAGAGGGCCGTGGCGAGCGCGGACTCGGCCATGCGCGAGACCGTGGCGACCATCACCACGATCAAACGTTCCTCGGGCTGGGGTATCCCCGGTATCGCACCGAGCCCGAGCTCGGCGCCGACGTCGTCGTAGTAGCGGGCGATGCGGGAGAACAAGAAGATGAGGGCGGGGATCGCGATCACCACCACCCAGGCACCGCCGGTGAACTTGGTCACCAAGAAGATGATCGTGGCGGCCGCCGTCATCGCTGCCCCGGTGCCATTGAGCGCCGCCCGCGCCCACCAGTAGCGGGGCCGCTCCCGGTGCCAGTGCCGCACCAGGCCGGTCTGGGAGAGGGTGAAACCGGTGAACACCCCGATCGCGAAGAGCGGGATGAGCGAATTCGTGTTGGCGTTCACCGCTATCAGCAGCGCCCCCGCCAGCAGGGCCAGGACCACCACGCCGTAGCGGTAGACGGGACGGTCGGCTCGCAGCCCGAACACGTGCGGCACCAGGTTGTCGCGCGCCAGCAGGCTTGCCAGCACGGGCAGGCCGCCGAAGGAGGTGTTGGCCGCCAGCGCCAGGATGAGCGTTGTCGACAGGTCGACTACGTAGTAGATCGTCCCCCTTCCGACCGAGGCGCCGGTGATCTCGCTGAGCACGGTCTGGCTGGCTTCTGGGGCTATGTGGAAGCGGACCGTGAGCAGCGCAAGGCCGAGCAGCATGCTGCCGAGGATTCCCCCGAGCAGCACCTCGGTGCGCATCGCCCGCCGAGCTTGCGGGGCCCGAAAGGCCGGCACGTCATTGGCGATGGCCTCCACCCCGGTGAGGGCGCTGCAGCCCGCCGCGAATGCCTTCAGCAACAGCAGCACCCCCACCGCCGCCGCCACCTTGGGCACGACGGCCGGGTGGATGCCGGCGCCCGGCGCCGGGTGGGAGCGGAACAACCCGGCCACTATCACGACGTAGATCCCGGCTATGAAGACCGCTGTCGGCAAGAGGAAGGTGCGGGCACTCGTGGCGATGCCGCGGAGGTTGAGCGCGGTCAACACCGCCAGGAAACCGAGGGAGATGACGAGGCTGTCCGGACCGAGTTTCGGGAACGCCGACACGAGAGCGGCCACTCCCGCAGAGATGGAGACGGCAACGGTGAGCACGTAGTCGACCACCAGCGACGCGGCCCCGAGCCGACTCGCCCGGACACCGAGGTTGGCCTTGGAGACGGCGTAGCAGCCGCCCCCCTCGGGGAAAGCGGCGATCACCTGGCGGTAGGAGAAGACCAGGATCATGAGGAGCACCACTATTGCGATGGTGATCGGCTCGATCTTGGCCAGGGCGCCCGCGCCGGCCGTCGCCAGCACGACGAGCATCGCCTCGGGCCCGTAGGCGACCGAGCTGATCGCGTCGAGCGACAGCGCCGGGATGCCCTCGAGGCTCGTGATCCGGCCCTTGACGGCTCCCTCCCCGCCTGCTGTCACCCCGTCCCCGACCGCGTGCGCTGAGCTCTCATCGCTTGGCTCAGGAGACATCCACCGTCACAGCTCTTGACGCCGCGGATCTGGACTGCATCGCGCGATCCTGGCATGCCTCGCAGGCCAACTCGTGGTCAGCGAGCTTCCGAGAGCCCTCGGCTGGGGGGCCGAGGGCACCTTCGAACCGGAGGCGACGACCGGAGCAACGTCGCCGGGCGGGAGCGATGCGAGCGTCACGCCCCAGGCAAGCAGGCGATCTCGACTCCCCAGCAGTCGGGAGACAGCAAGCAGTCCCCGGCCGTCTGTGCTCTTTCCGGTGCCCGTGCCTACGATGGCGAAGCCATGGGCTATGCGGTCGACTTCGTCAACGTCTCCACGACCGGCCTGGAGTCGTCCCCGGTGGCGCCTGCGCTGGCTGGCCTGCGGGCGAACGAGGCTCGCTACTTCAAGAACAAGTACGACCTGGCGTTCACCGTCGAACCGGCTGACCGGGTCAAAGAGACCGTCGACTGGGTGCATGGCATCTTGAAGGTGGAGCGTGACATCGTCATCGCCTCGCGGCCGCTCGAGGTGGCCACCGTGGAGGTCGAAAACCTCTGGTGGCCTTATGTCTTCTACGAGAGCGGGCTCTCGATAAACGTCATGTACGCCCGGGACGACCCGAAAAGGCGAGCGGTCGGCTTCAAGCTCTCCGAAGGCATGGAGATCCCCGCCGAGCTCGGCGGGTTCAAGTTTGCCCGACAGAAGTCGAAGCTGGCCGGGACGATCCGCGGCTCCTACTTCGTCATCAAGGGCGAGTACTGAGCGGTCGAGCATCTGATCCGGCCGCGGCGCCGGTCGCTTGTGGCTTCCTCACCATCCAAGGGCCGTCGGGAGCAGCCTCCCGCGGCGGGCGAAGGCCAGGTAGGCGCGCTCGAAAACAATCTTGGCAAGGAGCCATGGCCGGCCCTCGGAGACCGTCGGAATGCGGTTGCGGGGCGGCCGGACGGGGTCGACGGCGAGGTAGGCGGCGCGGTCACCCATTTCGAGGATGCAGCGAGCCGAGAGCTCGTTGGTCGAGGCTTCGTGGCCTTGGAGCCGCCCCACGAGGTCGGCGGCGGCGATCTTGGCCATCTGCTCGGTCATGTGGCCGGTCTTCGGGAAATTGACCGGGACTGCGCTGCCCTCGACCGGGGGGAGGGCGACGGCGACGCCCACGGCGTAGACGCCATCGGCCACCTCGTGGCGATAGTGGTCATCGACGGGCACGAAGCCCTTCGGGTTGCCAAGCCCCTCGCTCGCAGCGACCGCCTCGACGCCGGCGAGGGGCGGGATGATGATCGAGCACACCGAGGGAATCGAGCTTGCATCTGCCGTCTCCAGGGTGTCCTCGGTGACGCGGGTGATCGCGGCCGAAGTGCGATAGGCGATGTCGCGCTCTTCGAGTGCTGCCTCGAGGAGCTGGCGGATGGTCCCGGCGCCGCCCATGCCCATGTGGCCCAGGAACGGCTCTGGGGTGAGCAGGCTCATCGGGACCTGGTGGCGCAGCCCGCGGCGGCGGAGCAGGTGGTCCAGTCCGAAGGCGAGCTCGTACACGGGTCCGATGCAGCTCGCTCCGGGGGCGGCGCCGATGACGACAGGACCCGGCTCGGCGAGGAGGCGCTGGACCGCCTCGGCGAGCTCGGCGGTCTCGCCGGCCGACATCGGCGAGTGGCCGGGCCCGTCGAAGGGCCCGAGGCCGGGCACGGCCTCGTTGGCGCTGCGGTGCCCGGTGGCGATGACCAGGAAGTCGTAGGGGTGCTCGCCAGCGTCGGTCGAAACCACTTTGCTGGCGGTGTCGATGTTGGCGACGGTCTCGTTCAAGAAGCGAACCCTCTTGGCGGCGAGCGGTGCTGCGAGCGGGAAGGAAATCTGCTCGAGGCGACGCCTCCCCATCGCTACCCCGGTGAACGACGGGACGAAGCGGAACTGGTCGTCTCTGGCGACGAGGGTGATCTCGGCGCGCTCCGGGCCGAGGTGTCGGCGCAGCTCGTACGCGGTGGTCAGTCCCCCGAAGGAGCCGCCGACGATGACGATGCGCACCGGGCCGCCCATCAGAAGCTCACGACCTTGTCGGCCCAAAGCGTCCAGTCCGTCGCCTCTTCCAAGGTGGAGCGACGGGCTCCTTCGACGAGCAAGTCTTCAGATAGCCCGCGGGCGTCCATGCAGGTGCCGCAGCAGCCGATCTCCCCACCGCGGCGGACGACGGCTGTGACCATTCGATCGAGGTGGTAGTAGCCGTCGGGTACCTGTTGGTTTCCGAGCGCACAGCCGACGGAGTCGCCGAAGAGGAACACCCGCACCTCGACGCCATCGCGTTTGGAGAGCGCGCCGGCGAGGCGCAGGCCGTTGTAGGAGCGTTCGGTGCCGTAGGGAGGGTCG
>JAJYQK010000076.1 GCA_021794645.1 Actinomycetes bacterium | reverse complement strand
CCCTCACCCAGTCGTTCCGCCTGCCCTGAGGTCGCCTGGCGCCCAGGTATTCAAGGAGCAGACGCTCGAGCTCATCGGGCGTTGCGAAGGCGACGAGTGCGGCGCTCGAGACCCGTCTCCTCACCATGACGGGCTACCCCACTTTCGGACCGGTCGCCTCGTGCGACCGAGCGAAGGGATGATGGCCTGAGAGCGCGCAGTTTTCGACCGGCGTCGAGGGCTCCGACACAGCTCTCCTCCTTGCTCGCGGCGTCAGCGAGCGAGAGAGAGGGGAACGGTGCTGGCGACAACTCACCTGGACAGCGGCGACGGCCAGCAGATCGCCACGCCGACGGACAGCAGGACTGCTTGTCGGACGAGTGACTTCCGCCCCCATTCCGGCCATGGAGGCGGCGAGGTGTACCAAGCTTCCTTCTCCGACAACGACGTGGTCGTTTGCAGCAACCGGTCGATCGTCGCTCTGGCGAGGCCATTCGGCATGATGCTGTCGAACCCAGCTGGGTGCAGGTTCGAGGCGACAGCGACGAGCGGCGTTCGTAGGCGGCGTCGAGCAAGGCGGAACGATGTTCCGGCGGTAGCAGCGAGACGGTGTCTTGCCGGCCGTCGCCTAGTCGCTGCCGTCGATGGCGGCGGGTCCAGCCGGAACGAGCCCTGCTTACCGCCGCACCCGCCGCCTGCCGAGACCCTGGCGACTCCTCGCTGTCCGGAGGAGAACGAGGCGGCCCCTCGATCCCCCCGCAGCCGGCCGCCCACTCGGCCCGCCGCCCGGGTCCCATCGAAGCGGTCGTCACCGGGTGAAAGAGCTGCAGTCAGCTGGCGGCAGCTCTTCGAGGTCGTGTCCGCAACAAACCATGAGCGGCTGCACCGTGCTGCAGCTTGGCCGTGACAGCGTCTCCACCGCGTCGCAGTCGACGTCCTGCCAAGTTGGGGATGGCCGCGGGCGAGCGGCTGGCACGTCCGTCCTATGAGCGAGACCCCGAGCTTCAGGTCGACGTTTATCCCCGGATCTTCGACATCGACCTTCGATCCACGCTAATCCACAACCTGTGCATGAGGCTGTGGATTAGCGGGTTCCTCGACCTCAGCTGGAGGGAGGTCAGCTCCAGTCGCCGGCGAACCACTCCGAGAGCGCCGTCGAGACGGCGGCGGCAATGGTCGCCATCCGAACGGCGATGGCGGCTGGCGGCCCCAGCTCGACCACGACGGCTGGCATCCGCGTCTGGCGGAGGACGGTGAGGGCCATGCCGTGGCTCCCCTGGTCGGGAAGGTCGAGCGCCTTGGCGATGCCGTCGCGGACGAGCTCGGCGAGGTGCCTGCTGGTCTCGGACTCGTAGCGATACCCGCGGTAGAAGAAGGTCCGCACTCCGGTCAGCTCGGGGTCGAGGTTAAGCCCGATGTAGCAGTCGGCGGAGGCCGTGTTGGCGGCCTCGGCCTGCTCGGAGGCGTCAGGGTGGTGGAAGGTCACCGGCTGGGCCCCGAGGGAGGAGAGGGAGCGGGCGAGGGCGGCAGCCCCGGTCTGGAAGCCGCCCGGCTCCCCGACCACGATCGTCCGCCCCTGCAGGCTGCCCCGGCGGGAGGCGACGCGGAGCCGCTCGCGCAGCGAGCTCACGAGGGACTCGCCTCCCTTGCGGACCGCCAGCCGGTTGAGCTCGGCCAGGGTCTGGGGGCCGCAGATGCCGTCGCTTGCGATGCCGATGTTGTGCTGGAAGTCAGAAAGGGCGATGGCCGTCTGGGCGCCGAAGATGCCGTCGACCCGGCCTGGGTCGAAGCCGAGGGTCGAGAGCCGGCGCTGCAGGTCGGCCACGTCGTCGCCGTGCAACATCGGGCTGCGCCGGTACAAGAGGCGGTCGCCGAGGCGGTAGCCGGCCTCGACGAGCGAGGACCATGTCTCCTGGCCGCAGTTGCCGTCGACCCGGAGCCCCCGCTCGCGCTGGAAGGACCGCACTGCGTCGACAGTGCCTCGGCCGTAATGGCCGAGGCGGTCCTCGCCGATCCAGAAGCCGAGGCGGGCGAGACGGGTCTGCAGGTCGCTCACGCCGAGCCCTGATGCCCCGGCAGCCATCGGCAGCTCGCCCTCGCCCTCCCGCGTGCGGCTGGAGGGACCGAGGGCGTTGTCGGGCATCGGGGCAATGCTAAAGGTGGGCAGCTCTTCTTCGGGTGCGCCGAGCAAGAGGGCGCCGGGCGGAACCGCTTCGAGCTGGAGGGCCACGGCCGGCCTTTACCCGCCTGGCTCCTTACCTATGCGGCAGCCAGGCAGAAACTATTGACAGTTAGTTGTCAATAGTTCAGCTGATGTGGGGTTCGAACTCCGAGAGGATCTGGTTCTTCGAGCGGGCGCCGACGATGCGGCTCGCCGGCTCGCCGTCCTTGAAGAGCAGCAGGGTCGGGATGGACATCACCTGGAAGCGCTGGGCGGTGCGGGGGTTGTCGTCGACGTTCAGCTTGGCGACCTTGAGGCTGCCCTTCTTCTCGCCGGCGATCTCCTCCAGCACCGGAGCGACCATCTTGCAGGGCCCGCACCACTCCGCCCAGAAGTCGACGACGACCGGGGTCTCGGAGGCGCCGACCTCCTCGTCGAAGTTGGCGTCGCTCACGGTGACGATGTTCTCGGCCATTTCTCTCCTTTGTCGATCCTCTACTCGATGCTCGCCAGATAGCGCTCGGTGTCGATGGCGGCCATGCAGCCGGAGCCGGCCGCCGTGATGGCCTGGCGGTAGACGTGGTCCTGCACGTCGCCGCAGGCGAAGACGCCGGGGACGGCGGTGGCCGTGCCGATCGTCGTCTTCAGGTAGCCGGCCGGGTCCATCTCGAGCTGACCGTCGAACAACCCGGTGTTCGGGGCGTGGCCGATGGCGACGAAGAGACCCTCGGCGGCCAAGGTGGTCTCCTCTCCCGTGAGAACGTTTCGCAGCACCACGCCGGAGACCTTCTCCTCCCCGAGGACGTCGGTCACGACCGAGTCCCAGACGAAGTCGATCTTGGCGCTCTTGAAGGCCCTGTCCTGCATGATCTTCGAGGCCCGCAGCTCCTTGCGGCGGTGCACGATCGTGACCGAGTCACCGAACTTGGTGAGGAAGAGCGCTTCCTCGAGAGCCGAGTCGCCTCCGCCCACCACGACGATCTTCTTGTCGCGGAAGAAGAAGCCGTCACAGGTGGCGCAGGTAGAAACGCCATAGCCGAGGAGGCGGGCCTCGTTCTCGAGGCCGAGCATGAGAGAGCGGGCGCCGGTCGAGATGATGAGGGCCTCGGTCGTTATGTCTGGTTCTGGGGCAGAGGGGTCACCGGTCCAGATGGCGATCGGCCGGGCCGAGAGGTCGACCCGGGTGGCCTTTCTCGTGACGATCTCGGCCCCGAAGCGCTCGGCCTGCTCGCGCATGGACATCATCAGCTGGGGGCCCATGACCCCGCCCGGGAAGCCCGGGAAGTTCTCCACCTCCGTGGTCAGCATCAGCTGACCGCCGGGCTGGTCGCTCGTTGAGGAGGGCTCGCCTTCGATGACGAGCGGCTCGAGGTCGGCTCGGGCCGTGTAGATGGCAGCGGTCAGCCCGGCAGGGCCCGAGCCGAGTATGACCACCTTCTTAGTGGCAGCTTTCATCTCCTCTTCCTCTCACCTCTTGCGAGGATGACGCCTCCGAGAGAAGAACGCTCCTGCCAGCCAGAAGATTCCGGCCAGCACGAGGTAGCTGGCCCAGATCCGATGGGTGAAGGGATGGATCTCGTTGTCGAGCAGGCGCAGGCCGAAGATGGCGAAGAGGATGGCGACGAGGATGAGCACTACCAGGGCGAGGAGGCCGAAGATGAGGTAGCGCACCCCCTTGCTGACGGGAGTGACCGTCTTGTCCCGCACAAGCGAGACGACCTGCTCGACCTTGGCCGTCGCCTTGGCGGCGATGTCGTTGCCAGGCTGGGCGCCGCCGGCAGCCCGCGCCAGGCCGTCTCCCGGGGCGGGAATGGCGGCGGTCTCTGTCGGGCTCTCGGCAGACATGCCGGCGAGGTTAATGCCGCCCGCCCCGCCGGCCCGCCCTCAGGCCAGCTGGCAGCAGATGCCGACCGTGCCCGGGCCGGCATGGGTGCCGATCACCGGGCCGATGTAGTTGGTCTCGATCGCCTGCCGGTCGTAGAACTCCCCCAGTAGGTCGAGCATCACCTCGAGGTCGGGCGCCGCCGCGTGCATGACGGCGAGGCGGGCGAGCGGCCCGAGCGAGCGGGCCTTTTCCGCCAGGTAGCTGAGCGAGCGCGTCCTCGTCCGCTGGCGGGACTCGGGCTCGACGGCGCCGTCACGGAACTCGATGACCGGCTTTATCGACAGGAGGGAGCCGACAAAGGCCTGGGCGCCTCCGATCCGCCCCCCCTTGCGCAGGTTCTCGAGGGTGTCGAAGGTGGCGAACATCCTGATCTTGGCCAAGGTGGCGGTGACGGTCCGCTCCACCTCGTCGGCCGTGCCGCCTCCCTCGGCCACCGCCAGGCCATCGAGGACGGCAAAGCCCTCCCCGACGGTGACAGAGAGGGAGTCGATCACCCGGATCCGCAGCTCGCCGGCGAGCGACTCGGCGGCCGCTTGGGCAGCCTGGTAGGTGGCCGAGAGCTTGGATGAGAGGGTGACGCAGACGACCTCGTCTGCTCCCGCCTCACCGGCCCGGGTGAACGCCTCCCGGAAGGCGCCCGGCGAGGGCGCCGAGGTCTCGGGCAGCTGGTCGGTCTTGGCGCACTCCTCCCAGAACTGCCGGGGGGACCAGGACCTCGTCGTGGCGGGCCCGATGTCGCCGAGGCGCACGTCGAGATGGACTATCTCGATGCTCCGCCCGGCCAGCTCCGCCTCCTCGAGGTCGGCGGCGGAATCGGTGACGAGCCTTGTGCCTGGCATCAGGTCCCCTTTCTGGCGGCGGCGCGCCCTCGGTCGGCAGTCTGCCAGCGCCTGAGCGAGCCGGCTAGAGCGGCTCCGCCGGCGTAGACGGCGAGGCCGACGAGGAGGCTGGCGGCCACCCGGAAGAGCAGCCCGAGACCGCTCGCCGTGCCGACCCCGGCGGCCACGAAGGCGACGGCGAGGCCCATCACGAGCGAGAGGCCGAGGGAGCGGAGGACAAAGCGCCCCGTGCCCTTGTCGCCGAGCCTGCCCATCTTCCTGCGCACGACGAAGAGGGCGGCCACCGCCGCGACGCTGTAGGCGACCGTGATGGCGAGCGCCAGCCCCTGGGGACCGAGGAAGGAGCTGAGGAGGAAGGCCAGCACGACGTTGAGACCGTTCTCGAGCAGGTAGAGGAAGAAGGCGGCCCGGGTGTCGCGGGCCGCCTGCAGCGCCCGGATGGCGAGCAGGTAGACGCAGTAGCCGGGCAGCCCGAGGGCGAAGAGGGCGAGGAGGGAGCCGGTGAGGCGGGGGCCGCCCGTGTGGCCGGCGGCGCCGTGGCGCAGGAGCAGGGCCATGATCGGACCGGCGAGGACGAGGTAGCCCGCCGTCGCCGGCCAGACGCCGGCCATCATCCGTCTCAGCCCGAGGCCGAAGTGGTGCGCCATGCCGGCCAGGTCGCCCCTCGAGTAGCGCTGCGCCAGCTCGGGCGTGACCGTGCTCATGACAGAGACGGCGATCATCCCGAAGGGCAGCTGGAAGAAGGTGAAGGCATAGGTGTAGGCGGTCACGGCGCCGGCGAGGATGTGCACGGCCAGAGCCAGCGTGACGAAGAGGGCTATCTGGTTCGTGAGCACGAAGCCGAAGGTCCAGCTCGACAGGGAGACGATCTCCCGCACAGCCTCGTTGCGGGGCTCGAAGCGGAAGCGGATCGGGATGCCGGCTCGCAGGGTGGCCGGGACGAGGAGGATCGCCTGCACGATGACGCCGGCGCTCGTGCCGATGCCGAGCAGGAGGAGCAGACCGGTGTCGTGGCTGACCGAGGCGACGCTCGGGTGGGCTTCGGCCATGTGGAACTCCAAGAGCACCGCGATGGCGATGAGGTTGTTCACCACCGGCACGTAGGCCGGCAGGACGAAGCGCCGGGCCGTGTTCAAGATGGCCGTCATGAGCGAGATGGCGCCATATCCGAGGAGCTGGACGGCAAAGAGGCGGAGCAGCTCGGTGGCGACGGTCCGCTCGAGGGCGATGCGGCCGCTCGTCGTGCCGGCCGAGTAGAGGTCGATGATCAAAGGCGCCAGCGCCACGAAGAGCACGGTGGCGACGACGAGGATGATCGCCGACAAGGTGACGACCGCCGAGATCGACTCGACGGCCTCCTTTCTCGGCTTGCGGGTGAGGCGGTCGACGAACAACGGCACGAATGTCGCCGCCAGCACCCCGCCGAGGACGAGGTCGTGGATGATGTTGGGGGTGTTGTTGGCGAGGTTGAAGGCGTCCGAGAGGCGGTTGTAGCCGAGGGCGTAGGCGGCGACGAGGAGCCGGAGCAGGCCTGTCACCCGGGAGAGGAGGGTGCCGCCGGCCATGAGGGCCGTGGCCCGCCCGAGCCTCCCGCTGCCATCCCCCTCGCCCGTCACCCCTCCGGTCCCGGTCGTGGTGGAAGAAGGGGCGATGAGCGGCTCGATCTCGTCTGCCACGAGGACGGGTTCGCTCCGTGCCCAGCGGACCGAGGAGGGCGCCTCGCGGGGGCCGAGCTCGCGGCGCTCCCGCTCGACCGCCGCCCTCGCGTCGCGGGCCGCCAGGCTGTCGATGCCCGAGTGCTCCCTGATCGTGAAGGAGCGGGGCTGGCGGGGAGGCTTGCCGCCCGGCCTCCGCCTCACGTGGCGTCCGCCGAGGTGACCGCGGCTGGCGGGGAGGGACTGCCCCGCCTCACGTGGCGCCCCCGCCTCTTTTTCAGGACCGACCGCCCCCACCAGACGAAGAGGAAGACGACCGCCCCGGCGCTCAGCCCGACGGCCACCCCCGAGATGGCGGTCGAGCGGATGAGCACCCTGCCCTGGGCGAGCATGAAGCTGCCCGAGCGGGTGCGCACGCTCAGCTCGAATGGGAAGTCGCCCGCCGTCCGGGCCGAGACGGAGATCTCCCGGGTGTTGTTCTTCGGGTGCAAGGTGAGGGCGAGCTCGTGGACGCGAAAGCTCAGGTCGGCGCTCTGCAGCGAGACGGCGACCCGCAAGGGGTAGCGGGAGCCCGAGTAGATGGAGATGGGCACCTTGGCCGAGAGCGAGGTGATCGTGATGGTCTTTCCGACCGGGAGGGTGATCTGGCGGGCCAGCCGCCGCAGCGTCCGGGCCGGGGCGGCCAGGTAGGCGTCCCGAGCCGGGCGGGAGAGCCCGGCCGACTCGCCGAGCAGCACCCGCTCCGAGAGCGCGTCGATGAGGGGTGAGGAGCGGGGCAGGAGGCCGACGAGGGCTGTCAGCTTGAGGCGGGCCTCGAGGAGCCGGCCGGCATCGAGCTTGTGGCTGCGGGGGATGCTCGGCGGCGCCATGCCGCGGATGCGAAGGGGGGCCTCGGCCGAGCCCGGTGGCACCTGGGCGAAGAACTGCGCCAGGCTGTCGCTCTCGAGCAGCGGGTCGTGGGCGAGGCCGGCGACGAGGGTGCCGAGGAACGAGCGGCTCGGCCGCCAGCCGGCCGGGGCGAGCAAGGTGACCCCGCGCGGCTGCGGCGGCTGCTCGACGAAGTAGAGGAGGGCGAGGTCGGCCAGCAGCTGGTCGGCCCTCAGCACGGGGTTGCCGCCCGAGGCGAGGTGGCCCTCGAGGCTGCCGTCGGAGGCGTCGGCCACGACCGAGCCGGCGCTCCCGCGGACGAAGAAGGGCGCCCAGACCGGGAACTCCCAGCGGCTCGGGGGGAAGGGGAGGACACTCGAGCTCGGCACGACCAGCTGGTGGACCCCCTGACCGGCGAGAGCCTTCACCGCTGCCGGGCCGAGCGGCCACTGGGAGACGAAGCGGGCCGGGTCGACGGCTGCCCCGAGGCGCCGGAGCAGCCGCTGGCCGAGCGCCAGCTGCGGCCCGAGCTCGCCGGCGAGGCGGGTGGCCGTCAGGGCCGCCACGTCGACGGGAGCGTAGGTGTCCGCCTCGAGCTCGACGTTCGGGAGGGCGGTGAGGCGCCGGAGGGCTGCAAGGGCCCGCCGGGCGGCCGCCGCCTTCCCCCCGCCCGGGCGCCCCGCCGCTTGCTCGAGGGCCCCTGCGAACTGGGGCGAGACCACGAGCGAGCAGGAGACCGACGGGCTCCGGCCGAGCTCGGAGCTGAGCAGCTCGAGCTCGGCCTCGTCGTCGGCGGCCGGTGCCGGCGCCCCCGCTGGGTCGTAGGCGGGGGTGAGGCCGACCGGCACTACGAGCGAGAAGTGGAGGCGGGAGGAGACGGCGTGGGGGGCGATGACGAGGTAGGTGATGAAGCTGTCGAGGGGGATGGCGTCGCGTGTGTCGACAAGGGAGACCTGCAGCGGGTAGACGCCTGGGCACTGGCTGCCACAGGGGATGTTGAGGAGCGCCCCGTCGCGGGGGGCCTTCGGCGAGCGGCTGAAGAGCGGGGCCGACACCGGCAGGTGCAAGAGAGCGTCGCCGGCGGGCGAGAGGAGCCCCCTCGTCGAGAGGGCGATGACGGGCGCCTGGTCGATGGCGACGAAACCGGCGAGGTTGCCCTGCACGGTCTGCTCGAAGTAGCCCCGCTCGGTCGCCTGGTTGTAGAGGGTCACCTGCAGGCCGAGGTCTTTCGGCGGGATGGAGGAGGAGACAGCGACGGTGAGCTGCATCCCGGCGCTCGATGTGACGATCGGCGTCTGGCGCACGAGGCTCAGGGTCGAGGGCGCCGTCGTGGCTCCCGCCCGCCCCGCCGGGAGGAACACTCCGGAGGCAGCAAGGAAGAAGGCGGCGAGCGCCAGGGTGAGCCGGGCGGCGAGGCCCGGCCTGCGTGATGTCGTCGGGGGTCGAAGAGCAGGCGGCATGATCCGGGCCCCGTGGCAGCGGGGTCGCCCGGAGCCTACCTAGCGGTACCCTCGCCCACATGCCGTTGCTGCTCGGAAGCCACGAAGCCTTCGAGCGGCACGACACGGGGCGCTTCCACCCAGAGCGCCCGGCCCGCCTCGGGGCGGTGCTGCGGGGGGTGGCGTCCGCCCGGGTGGCAGAAGAGGTCGTCTCCTTTGCACCCCGGCCCGCTACCGCAGCGGAGCTCGAGGCGGTGCACGCCCCCGCCTACCTGGCGGAGCTGCGCCGCATCTGCACCGCCGACTGCAGCCAGCTCGACCCCGACACCGTCGCCGTGCCGGCCTCCTACGAGGCGGCGCTCCGGTCGGCCGGGGCCGGCCTCGAGGCGGTCGACCGCCTCCGCCGCGGGGAGGGCGAGGCGGCCTTCCTCGCCGTCCGGCCCCCCGGCCACCATGCCCTCTCCTACCGCGCGATGGGCTTTTGCCTGCTCAACAACGTGGCTGTGACGGCGGCCGCCCTCAGGGCGGCCGGCGAGCGGGTGGCCATCGTCGACTGGGACGCCCACCACGGCAACGGCACCCAGGAGATCTTCTACGAGGATCCCGCCGTCCTCTACGTCTCGATCCACCAGTGGCCGTTCTATCCCGGCACCGGCTCGGTGGACGAGACCGGCGCCGGCGCCGGTCTCGGGGCCACGCTGAATCTCCCCTTCCCGGCCGGCACCGGTGGCGAGGCCTACAGGCAGGCCTTCGACGAGGTCGTGAGCCCGGTGGTCGAGGCCCACCAGCCCGACTGGGTGCTCGTCTCGGCCGGCTTCGACGCCCACCGAGCCGACCCGCTCACCGATCTCGGCCTCACGGCGGGCGACTTCGCCGACCTCATGGCCAAAAGCGCCGCCCTCGCTCCGCCGGGCCGGCGCATCGCCTTCCTCGAGGGCGGTTACGACCTGGCGGCGCTCGAGCTCTCGGTCCGCGCCGCCCTCGACTCGCTCGGCGGGGTGCTGAGCCGGCCCGAGCCGGTGAGCGGCCCCGCTCCGGCCGACGAGGCGGCCGGCGCCGTCGTCGCCTCGGCCCGCCACCTCCATCTCGGCTGAGGCCGGCTCGCTACCCTCGCGCCGTGGTCCCCGACCGACTGAAGCCCGTCCTCGAGCTGACCGCCCCGCTGGCCGAGGCCTTCCACGGGGCAGGGCACCGGCTCTACCTGGTCGGCGGCACGGTGCGAGACGCCATCGCCGGCCGCCCGGGCGGGGTCGAGTCGGACGACTTCGACATAGACCTCACCACGGACGCCCGCCCCGAGGAGATCGAGGCGCTGGCAGGGCCGCTGGCGAGCGCCCTTTGGGACCAGGGGAGGCGCTTTGGCACCATCGGCGTGGTGCTCGCCGGACGCCGCGTCGAGATAACCACCCACCGGGCGGATGCCTACGAGCCGGGTTCGCGAAAGCCGGCCGTCGCCTTCGGTGACGACATCGCAGAGGACCTGTCGCGCCGTGACTTCACGGTGAACGCCATGGCCCTCGAGGTGGCCGAGCTCGAGATGATCGACCCCTTTGGCGGTCTCGACGATCTGGCGAACCGGCGCCTGCGCACGCCGATCGCACCCGAGACGTCCTTTTCCGATGACCCCCTCCGCATGATGCGAGCCGCCCGCTTCATCGCCGGCTACGCCCTCGTGCCGGACGAGGCGGTGCTGAAGGCCGTGGGCGAGATGGCCCCGCGGCTCGAGATCGTCTCGGCCGAGCGCCTGCGCGACGAGCTCGACAAGCTCATCGTCCTCCCGAGGCCGTCGGCCGGCCTCTGGTTCCTCGTCCAGACGGGGCTCGCCGACCACTTCCTCCCCGAGCTGCCCGCCCTCTCGCTCGAGCAGGATCCGGTCCAGCGCCACAAGGACGTACTCGCCCACACGATCGCCGTCGTCGAGAAGACGAGCCCGGACAAGATCCTCCGCCTCGCCGCCCTGTTGCACGACATCGGCAAGCCGCGGACGCGCTCGTACGGTCCCGGCGGCGTGAGCTTCCACCACCACGACGTCGTCGGCGCCCGGATGGCCCGTGAGCGGATGAAGGCGCTCCGCTACCCCCAAGGGGAGATAGACGAGGTCGCCCGGCTGGTCGAGCTCCACCTGCGCTTCCACACCTACAAGATGGGCTGGACCGACTCGGCGGTGCGACGCTACGCCCACGACGCCGGCGAGCTGCTCGACCGCCTGAACGAGCTGACCCGCTGCGACTGCACGACGCGAAACGAGAGGCGGGCCCGCGAGCTCTCGCGGAGGATGGACGATCTCGAGCAGCGCCTCGTCGAGCTGAAGGAGAAGGAGGAGCTGGCGGCGCTCCGCCCCGAGCTCGACGGTCGCCAGGTGATGGAGCTGCTCGGCCTCTCGCCCGGCCCCGAGGTCGGTCGGGCTATGTCGTTTCTGATGGAGATCCGCTTGAACGAGGGGCTGATCGGCGAGGAGGCGGTGGCAGCCCGCCTGCGGCAGTGGTGGGAGGAGAGCTCCTAGCCCTCCTCGCCCGCCGCGAAGCTCTCCACCAGCTGACGGGCCTCCTCGTCGCGGTACTGCACCGGGGGCGACTTCATGAAGTAGGCCGATGGCCCGAGCAGCGGGCCGCCGATGCCGCGGTCGAGGGCGATCTTGGCGCAGCGGACGGCGTCGATGATGACCCCGGCCGAGTTAGGCGAGTCCCAGACCTCGAGCTTCAGCTCGAGGTTCAGGGGGACGTCACCGAAGTTGCGGCCCTCCATCCGGATGTAGGCCCACTTGCGGTCCTCCAGCCAGGGGACGTGGTCCGAGGGGCCGATGTGGACGCTTCCCTCGGGCAGCCCGCGGTCGAGCTGGGAGGTGACGGCCTGGGTCTTCGAGATCTTCTTCGACTCGAGGCGGTCCCGCTCGAGCATGTTGCGGAAGTCCATGTTGCCGCCCACGTTCAGCTGGTAGGTGCGGTCGAGCACCATGCCACGGTCCTCGAAGAGACGGGCGAGGATGCGGTGGACGATGGTCGAGCCCACCTGGCTCTTGATGTCGTCGCCCACGATCGGGACGCCGGCCTGCTCGAAGCGGGCGGCCCACTCGGGGTTGGAGGCGATGAAGACCGGGATGGCGTTCACGAAGGCCACCTTGGCCTCAAGGGCGGCGGTGGCGTAGTGCTTCTGCGCCTCCTCGGAGCCGACCGGCAGGTAGGAGACGAGCACGTCCGCCTCCACCTCCGACAGCACCGCGGCCACGTCGACCGGCTCGGCCGGGGACTCCTCGACGACGTCTTTGTAGTAGCGGCCGAGGCCGTCGAGGGTCGGCCCCCGCCTCACGGTGACGCCGAGGGCGGGCACCTCGGCGAAGCGGACGGTGTTGTTCTGGCCGGCGAAGATCGCCTTGCCGACGTCGAGGCCGACTTTGGCGGCGTCGACGTCGAAGGCGGCCACCACTTCGACGTCGCCGACGTGGTAGCCCCCGAGCACGACGTGCATGAGCCCGGGCACCGACTCGGTCGGGTCGGCATTTCTGTAGTACTCGATGCCCTGCACGAGCGAGCTGGCGCAGTTCCCGACACCGGCGATGGCGAGTCTGATCTTCGGCATTGCGGCTCTCCTTGTCCTGGCCTAAGAGGCTTCTGTGTGAGCTGTGAGCGGCTCGAGGTCCCCGACCTCGGCCCGGTCGCCGGCCGAGGCGGACTCCTCGGCGGCCATGAGCGAGTCGATCCAGGCGAGATCCTTGGCGAGCGACTCGACGGCGTGCTCGGCCAGCTGCCGTTCGTAGCGGTCGAGGGCCGGGCCGGCTGACCCGAGGGCTGCCTCGGCCTCGCTCAGCCTGTCGGCCAGGCGGCGGCGCTGGTGCTCGAGCAGTCCGAGGCGGGCCTCGTTCGAGAGATAGCGGGCGAAGGCCCAGCGGACGGCGAAGGTCTTGTCGTCGCCCTTGCGCGAGCTCTGCTCCCCGAGGAGGCGGGCGAACATCGTCTCGCCTTCCTCTGTGATCTCGTAGACCTTCCTCTCGCGGGTGCGACCCCCCCGGGCGGGAGAGGGGGCGCGGGCGGCCAGGCGGCTGCGGAGGCGGAAGGCGGCCCTCTCGCCCGAGAGCGAGCCGGTGAGAGGGAGGGGGTCGGCCACCGAGGCGGAGTACTCGCGCACCGCCCCGGCCTGCTCGAGGCGGGCGAGGGCGGGGTAAAGCGAGCCGAACGAGAGGGTGGCGAGCAGGCCAAAGCCGCTCCGGAGCCTTTTTCGCAGGTCGTAGCCGTGCATCGGCTGCTCTTTCAGCAGCCCGAGGATCGCCAGCTCCAACATCGCCCTCAGCATAGCGCATTGACATATCGCTTCGATACATCGGCTGGATCGGGGCCCGCCTGCGGCCGGGACGGGATGAGCCCGCAGCCGGCGGCCCGGCAGTACCCTCTTCCCGGTGCCAGGAGTACGGAGCGGGTCAGAGAGCTACTGGGGAGCCGGTGGCCCGCCTCGCCCGGGCCGGATCGAGTACCGCCTCATCCGTGAGTCAGTGCTGCGGGAGTTTCGGCGGGGACGCCTCGGGCGCCTCGACATCTGCGACGCCCAGCCAGAGCTCTTGCGGGTGGCGCGCAACCTCGGGCGGGAGACTGCCACGGAGTGCCCGGTCTGCGAGGAGGCGAACCTGCGCCACGTCTCGTTCGCCTTCGGCCCCCGCCTGCCCGCCCAGGGTCGGGCGCTCGGCCAGGGCGAGCTCGGGAAGCTCTCCTCCTCCCGTAGCGAGATCGCCTGCTACGTGGTGGAGGTCTGCACCGAGTGCTCCTGGAACCATCTCCTACGCATGTTCACCGTGGGCGGAGGGTCGGCCAAGCCGGTCCGCTAGCCCCTTGACCGCCGGCAGCCTCGGCGCCGGACGGATGGAGGCGACAATGTCAGAGCGCGAAGTGGTGACCGCAACTGCCATCAGGGTGCGCAAGCGGGCGGCCGGCGCCGAGCCGATAGCGATGATCACCGCCTACGACGAGCCCTTCGGCCGTCTCGTCGATGCCGCCGGAGTCGATGTCATCCTCGTCGGCGACACCCTGGCCGAGATCGTCCTCGGCCACGAGGACACCTTGCACGTCGGCATGGAGGAGATGGTCCACCACGTGGCGGCCGTCTCCCGGGCGAGACCCTCGGCCCTCCTCGTCGGCGATCTGCCCTGGCTCAGCTACCACTTGGAGCCGACAGAGGCGGTGCGCAACGCCGCCCGCATCGTGCGGGCCGGCGCGGCGGCGGTGAAGCTCGAGGGTGGGAGGCGCCGACTGCCGGCGGTCGAGGCGATCCTCTCGGCCGAGATCCCGGTGATGGGGCATCTCGGGCTAACCCCCCAGTCGATCCACGCCATGGGCGGCTACAGGGTGCAGGGGCGCCAGCTCGAGGCCGCCCGGGAGCTGCTCGAGGATGCCAAGGCGCTGGCGGCCGCCGGCTGCTTTGCCGTCGTGCTCGAAGGGGTGCCAGAGGTGCTGGCCGCGAAGGTGACCGCCGAGCTACCGATCCCGACGATCGGCATCGGGGCCGGCCCCGCCTGCGACGGGCAGGTGCTCGTCATCCATGACCTGCTCGGCATGTCCAAGCGACCGGCCCCGAAGTTCGTGAGGCGCTACGGCGAGGTGGGCGAGATCGTCACCGCTGCGGTGGCCCGCTACTGCGCCGACGTGCGGGCGGGCGACTTCCCGAGCGATGCCGAGAGCTATCACGGCTCGAAGGAGCTGGTTGCCGGCCTCGGGGAGCTCTGAGAGGCGGCCCCTGCCGGCAGCGGCCGGCCCGGCTAGGGTGTCGGTACCCTCTGCTCGCGCCGTTAGCCCGGGCAGGGTTCGGTCTCGCCGGCGTCGGCTAGCATGACCAGGCACAATTTCATGTCTGCCCCTGCTCCCGGTGGGGAGCCCCGCCCGTCTGGGCGGGTCCGAAGGAGGTGAGGCCGCAGTGCGGCCCTACGAAGTAATGGTCATCTTCGACGTCGACCTCGAAGAGAGCGACATCCGCCAGCGGCTCGATCGCGTCACCGAGCTCGTCAAGGCCGGAGGCGGTACCCCGGGGGCAGTCACCCACTGGGGTCGGCGCACCTTCGCCTACGAGATGAAGCACAAGACGGAGGGCTACTACGTCCTCGTCGAGGCGGTCGCCGAGCCCGCCACGCTGGCCGAGGTGGACCGGATGCTCGCCCTCGAAGACGCGGTGCTGCGCCACAAGGTGATCCGCCAGCCCGAGCGGGCCGCGGGACGCAGCAAGCGCCGCGCACCGGCTGACGAGGCCGCCCGAGCGGCCAGCTGAGGAGGAGACCACAATGTCGAACGGAAACAGCATCACAGTCGTCGGGAACATCACCCGCGACATCGAGCTTCGCTTCACCCCGAGCGGCCAGCCGACGGCCAGCTTCGGCCTGGCTGTCAACCGGCGCTGGCAGAACCGCCAGACCCAGGAGTGGGAGGAGGCCACCTCCTTCTTCGACGTCGTCTGCTGGAGGGAGCTGGCCGAGAACGCCAGCGCCAGCCTCCACAAGGGCACGCGGGTGATAGTGACCGGACGGCTCGAGCAGCGCAGCTGGGAGACACAGGAGGGCGAGAAGCGCTCCAAGGTCGAGATCGTCGCCGACGAGGTCGGTCCCTCTTTGCGCTGGGCCTCTGCCCAGGTGGAGAAGAACGAGCGTCGCGGCCCGGGCGATTTCCAGTCCTCGCGCTCCCAGAGCGCCCCGCCGGCCCCGGCGCCGGCCGAGTCGAGCTACGCCTCCTATGACGAGGAGCCCTTCTGATGGCTAGGAACAACGACCGCGACCGCTCCTCGCGCCGGGCCCCGAAAGAGCCCGTCCGCCGCGGGAAGAAGAAGGTGTGCATCTTCTGCAAGGAGCACATCGAGTGGGTCGACTACAAGGACATCGGCCTTCTCCGGAAGTTCATCTCCGATCGGGGCAAGATCCGGGCCCGTCGGGTGAGCGGCAACTGCGCCCAGCACCAGCGGGCCGTCGCCCTCGCCATCAAGACCGCCCGCGAGCTTGCTCTTTTGCCCTACACCCAGCGCACGACGAGCGACCGCCCGAGCGGCCGGGGCGGCAGGGGTCGCCCGGCCGAGTCCGACCAGCGGGCCGAGGCCGAGGTGGCCGGCGAGGAGGAGACCGAGGTGCCCGAGGAGCTCGAGGGCACCGGCTCGGAGGACGCGGCATGAGAGTCGTCTTGCGTGCCGACCTCGAGCGCATCGGCAAGCGGGGTGACATCTTGGAGGTGGCCGACGGCTACGCCCGCAACTACCTCGTCCCCCACGGCCTTGCCATCCCGGCGACCGACAACATCGCCGCCCAGGCGACCGCCATGCGCCGAGCCCGCGACCTGAAGGATTCGAAGGCGCGGGAGGGAGCAGAGGCGATCGCCCGCAAGCTCGTGCCGATGGTCATCACCATCCCCGCCCGCGCCGGCCGGGAGGGCCGCCTCTTCGGCTCGGTGACCAACCACGACGTCGTCGAGGCCGTCGCCGCCCAGGCCGGGCTCGACATCGACAGGCGGGCCATCGTCTCGGACGAGTCGATCAAGACGACCGGGACCCACCAGGTCTCGGTCCGCCTCCACCCAGAGGTGCAATTCCAGATCACCCTCGAGGTGGTGCCGGCTTAGAGATCGGCGCCACCTCGGGAAGACCCCGCCCCGGTAGGCCCGGCGGGAGGCCGGCTGCTCGACTGGGCAGATGAGCCCGTCCCGCCGCCTGCTCCCAGCGAGCGGCGCGCACCCCTTGCCTAGCGTGGCCGGGGTGAGGTTGAGGCGGCGTCTTCCCCCGCGACCGCCTGCGGGGCGGCTCGCCCTCCAGCGCCGGCGCGCTCTTTTGCTGCCGCCGCCGGCCACGGGGTCGGAACCGCCGGCGCCCTCCCTCGTTCCCTCCGGGCCACATGGTGGAACTGCAGCCGCTTGCTGTGGAGAAAGCTCCCTTTGTCCACCGCGTGGTCCACAGGCGGTCAAGCGCGCCGGCCGGGTCATCCCCAGCTCTCGGGTCTATCGATCAACAGGCCGGCCGGGTCATCCTTGGAGGCGAGATGGCATCGCTCCAACCCTTCCCTAGCACCACCGGCCGCCGCGCTCGCAGCGAGACCGCAGGCACGAGAGCGACCGGCCCGGCGGGGCGGGTCCCCCCACACAGCCTCGAAGCCGAGGAGTCGCTCCTCGGGGCGATGCTGCTCAGCCGGGACGCCATCGCCATAGCGGTGGAACAGGTGAGCGCCGACGACTTCTACAAGCCGAGCCACGCCCATCTCTTCGACGCCATCACCTCGCTCTACGGCCGGGGCGAGCCGGCAGACGCCGTCACCGTGGCCGAGGAGATGCGGAGGGCCGGCACCCTCGACGCAGCAGGGGGCGCCGCCATGCTCGTCTCCCTGCAGGCGAACACGCCGGCCATCTCGAGCGCCGGCCGCTACGCCCGCATCGTGCAGGAGCACGCCATGCTGCGGCGCCTCATCGGCGTCGCCTACGAGATCGCTGAGCTCGGCTACGAGCTGCCAGGCGATGTGGCCGCCGCCCTGGACGAGGCCGAGGCGATGGTCTTCCAGGTCGCCCAACGTCGATCGAGCGACACCGTGCGCTCACTCAAGGAGCTGCTCACCGAGAGCCTCGATCAGATCGAGTACCTCTTCGAGCGGGGCGAGGCCATAACCGGGGTGCCCTCCGGCTACAGCGACCTCGACCATCACCTGTTCGGCCTGCAGCCCTCCAACCTGATTGTGGTCGGCGCCCGCCCCTCGATGGGCAAGACGGCCTTCGCCCTCGGCATCGCCGCCCATGCCGCCGCCCGGGCACATGTGCCGGTGCTCTTCTTCTCTCTCGAGATGAGTCACGTGGAGATCGCCCAGCGCGTCCTCTGCTCTGAGGCACGGGTCGACGCCGGACGGGTGCGCAACGGCAAGCTGGTCGAGTCGGACTGGTCGAAGATCTCCCAGGCAATCGGACGGATCGGCACTGCCCCGCTCTACATCGACGACAACCCGAACCTGACGGTGATGGACATCCGGGCCAAGGCGCGGCGGATGAAGAGCGCCGAGGGGGGTCTCGGTCTCGTCGTCGTCGACTATCTGCAGCTCATGACGGGCCGGAGCACAGCCGAGAGCCGCCAGGTGGAGATATCGGAGATCTCCCGCGGCCTCAAGATCCTCGCCCGCGAGCTGCAGATCCCGGTGGTCGCCCTCTCCCAGCTCTCCCGCAGCCTCGAGGCGCGGGCCGACAAACGGCCGATGCTGGCTGACCTGCGGGAGTGCCTGGCCGGCGACACGATCGTCAGCCGGGCCGACTCGGGTGGGGTGACGACCATCGCGGAGCTGGCTCGGACCGGCGCCCGCGACGTGCCGGTGTGGTCGCTCGACCCGGACTGCCAGCTGGTGGCCGCCGTCATGAGCGAGGCCTGGAGCACCGGGGTGAAAGAGGTCTACGACGTCACCCTCTCCTCGGGCCGGAGCATGCGGGCGACGGCGAACCACCCGCTTTTCACCCTCGACGGCTGGCAGCAGGTGGGCGAGCTCCGCGCGGGCACACGCCTCGCCGTCGTGCCGAGGTCCCGCCCCGCCCTCGTCCGCCGGTCGCTCCATGCCGCCGCCACCGAGGCACCGCTCACCCTGCTCGAGCGGGTGGGGACGAGCGACCTTCCCTTCGCCCCCGCCGTCGAGTGGGAGGCCGTGACAAGCGTCGTCCCCGCCGGTGAGGAGGAGGTCTTCGATGCCCACGTCCCCGGCACCCACAGCTTTCTCGCCAACAGCATCGTCTCGCACAACTCCGGTGCCATCGAGCAGGACGCCGATGTCGTGATGTTCATCTATCGCGACGACGTCTACAACCCCGAGTCGAGCGACCGGGGGACGGCCGAGGTGCTCATCGCCAAGCACCGCAACGGACCGACCGGGGTTGCGAAGCTCGCCTTCGTCAGCAACTACGCCCGCTTCGGCGACCTCGCCCGCACCTAGCATGTTGTTGTTGTTTCTAGGTTCCGCACGAGGCTTTGCGACTCCGCTGTAACCCGCCACCTAGTCTCCTGATTCCGGGGCGAGCTTCCGTACTAAGGCGCCTGAGCCAAGATGCGAGCTGTCGCCGTCGCTGGAACTGCTGGGTGCGGCTGCACACGGATGGATGAGCGACGAGCGACGCCTTCGGTCAACACGCCGGGGGTTGGCCACCGGCGCCGTCCAGCACGATTGTTGTTCCGGCGTAGACTAGAAGATCGACCGTGGGAAGGAGCGCGATGGTCGAGGACGAGTTGCAGCAAGAGGCGCGGGCGCTCGGTGACCCGACCCGTCACCGCCTGTTCCGCTACATCGCTGATGCTCCCGGTCCGGTCGGGGTGGCAGAGCTGACCGACTTCGTCAGGCTGAACCACAATGCGGTGCGCCAGCACCTCGCGGTCTTGAAAGATGCCGGTTTGGTCACAGAGGAGGTCGAGGAGCGTTCGCGTCCGGGGCGGCCGCGACTGCTCTACCGGCTCGCGCCCGAGACGGCAGGGCGTTGGGGCACCCCGGGCGCCTATGCCTGGCTGGCCGGCCTGCTCTCCGACGCGGTGCGCCGGCACCTCGAGCCTCGCCAGGCTGGGCGCCAGGAGGGTCATCGCCTAGGGGCGGAGCTGGCCGGAAGCGGCGAGAGCGTTGAACTCCTCGAAAGCGAGATGGAGCGGCGGGGGTTCAGGCCGAAGCGGGTGGATCGGGGCAGCAAGGTCGAGTTCGTGCTGGGGCGGTGCCCGTTTTCAGATGTGGCGGACTCGGATCCCGACACGGTGTGCCAGCTGCACCTCGGCCTGGCTGAGGGGTTGGCCGAGGGTCTCGGCTCTCTCGACGTCGAGGGGCTGGTGGCCAAGGATCCGCGTCGAGCCGGATGCCGGCTTACCGTCCGGCGCCGGGGCGCGTTGGCCGGTGCCCGCTCTTGATCCTCTGCGGTTCGCATCGACCGCTCTGAGCATTGGTGGCTGGCGGTCGCCTGCTTCGAGCCGGTTGCACCGGGCCGGGCCC
>JAJYQK010000056.1 GCA_021794645.1 Actinomycetes bacterium | reverse complement strand
CACCATGCTCGTCCTCCCGGCCGACGGCCCGGCGACGCTCGTCGTCCCCGAGCTCGAGGCGCCCCGGGTCGCCCACGACGAGGCGCTCTTTGCTCTCCAGCCCTGGAAGGAGGGCGAGGACCCGGTGGCCCTCGTGGCCTCTCTCGTCGGCTCCCGCCGCCGGCTGGCAGTCTCGGACCGGGCCTGGGCGGTCCATCTGCTGGCCCTCGAGCGCCAGCTCGCCGGCGCCAGCTTCCTTCCCGCCAGCTCGGTCACCTCGCCGCTTCGCTCGGTGAAGGACGCGGCCGAGATCGCTGCCCTGCAGGCCGCCGGGGTGGCGGCCGACGAGGTGGCTGCCGCTCTCTTCGCCGGGGAGATCCGCCTCGTCGGGCGAAAGGAGTCAGAGGTCGCAAAGGAGATCGGGGAGCGCCTCGTCGCGGCCGGCCACCGCAAGGTCAACTTCGCCATCGTCGGCAGCGGGCCCAACTCGGCCAGCCCCCACCACGAGCCTGGAGAGCGGGTCATAGCCGAGAAGGAAGCGGTCGTCTGCGACTTCGGGGGCACCTACTACCTCGACGACACGGTCGGCTACTGCTCGGACACGACCCGCACCGTCTTCACCGGCGAGCCGGACCCGCAGTTCCGCGAGCTCTACGAGGTGCTGCGAGAGGCGCAGGGAAAGGCGCTCGCGTCTGCTGTCGTCGGGGCGAGCTGCGAGAGCGTCGATGCCGCCGGGCGCCAAGTCATCGAGGCAGCCGGCTTCGGGGAGTACTTCATCCACCGCATCGGCCACGGCATCGGCATCGAGGAGCACGAGGACCCCTACATGGTGGCCGGCAACTCCGAGCCTCTCGCTCCTGGTCACGCCTTCTCGGTCGAGCCCGGTATCTACATCCCGGGCCGCTTCGGGGCGCGGATCGAGGACATCGCGGTGGCGAGCGAGGCCGGCCCGATCGCCTGCAACGCCTCGGACCACTCCCTCCACGTCGTCGCCTGAACAGGGCCGAAGCGGCGGGCAGCTCTGTAGCCTGCAAACCATGGAGGGGATCGACGCCGACAAGGTGAGCGCCTGGCTGGCCGAGCAGCTCGGCCTGGCGCTGCCGGTCTCTTTCGAGCTCATCGCCGGCGGCCGCTCCAACCTCACCTACAAGGTGTCGGCCGCCGACGGCGCGGAGGTGGTCCTCCGACGGCCGCCGACGGGAAGCGTGCTGCCGACCGCCCACGACATGTCCCGCGAGCATCGCATCATCTCGGCCCTGCACAACACGGCGGTGCCGGTGCCAAAGCCGCTCGGGCTCTGCCTCGACGAGGAGGTGAACGGGGCGCCCTTTTACGTGATGGAGCACGTCCGCGGCCACGTGCTGCGCGACAGGGCGGCCGCCGAGGCCCTCCTCGACGAAAAGGCGCGGGCCCGGGCGAGCGCCTCACTCGTGGAGGTTCTCGCCCGCCTCCACTTGCTCGCCCCCGACTCCGTCGGCCTCGGCGACCTGGCCCGGCGGGAGGGCTATCTCGCCCGCCAGCTCGCCCGTTGGCACGGCCAGTTCGAGAAGTCGCAGGTGCCCGGGACGGCCCGGCCCGTCGTCGTCGACGAGGTCTACGAGAAGCTCTCAGCGTCCCTCCCCGCGCAAGAGGGGACAGCCATCGTCCATGGCGACTACCGGCTCGACAACACCATGCTCTCGCCCCGGGGCGAGGTCGTGGCGGTGCTCGACTGGGAGATCTGCACCCTCGGCGACGCCCTCGCTGATGTCGGGCTCTTGATGGTCTATTGGAGCGAGCCGGGCGACGCCATGAACCCGCTGAACCTGAGCCCGACACTGGCGGCCGGCTTCTTGTCGCGACGGGAGCTGCGCCAGGCCTACGCCGAGTCGACCGGCCGGGACCTCGCCGGCCTCGAGTACTACGTCGCCTTCGGCTACTGGAAGCTGGCCTGCATCCTGCAGGGGGTGCTCTTCCGCTACCTGGCCGGCGCCGCCGGCGGGGACCGCTCAGGGGTGGAGAGCTTCGCCGAGAACGTCCGGCTGCTGGGCGAGACGGCGGCCTCTTCCCTGCGGGCGCTCGCTTGAGGGTCGGAGCCGGAAAGGAGGAAGAGTGGCAGAGCTCTACGAGCTGAGCGGGGCGACCGCACCTGAGAGCCCCGTCCTCATCGTGGCCCTCGAGGGCTGGATCGATGCCGGCATGGCAGCCCACACCGCCCTCTCGGCCCTCGTCGAGACGGTCGCGCTCCGGCCCTATGCCGTCTTCGACGATGAGGAGCTGATCGACCTGAGGGCGCGGCGGCCGCAGCTGCGCGTCGTCGACGGCGTGAACGACTCGCTCACCTACGCCCGCCCCGTCATGCAGGTGGGGACCGACAGCCTCGGCTCGGGCATCCTCGTGCTGAGCGGCCCCGAGCCCGACTTCAGATGGCGCAGTTTTGCCGCCGCGGTTCTCGAGATCGCCCAGTCCGTCCGAGCTCGCATGCTGATCGGCCTCGGCGCCTTCCCGGCCGGCGCCCCTCACACCCGCCCGGTGCGCCTGGCGGCCACCGCCTCGGACCCCCAGCTCGCCCAGCTTGTGGGCTACGTGGACGGCACCATCGAGGTCCCGGCCGGCATCGAGGCTGCCCTTGAACAGGCCTTCGCCCTCGCCGGCATCCCGGCCGTCGGCCTCTGGGCCCGTGTGCCCCACTACGTCTCGGCGATGCCCTTCCCACCAGCCTCTCTCGCCCTCTTGGACGGCGTGGCGGCCGTATCAGGTCTCGTCATCGAGAGCGAGGTGCTGAAAGAGGCGGCCGAGGCGGCCCGCAAGAAGGTGGACGAGCTGATCGAGCAGAGTCCCGAGCACGCCGCCATGGTGCGCCAGCTCGAGACGAACGTCGACGTCATGGAGGGAGTGCCGGCCATCACCGAGGAAGACCTGCCCTCGGGCGACGAGATCGCCGCTGTGCTCGAGCGCTACCTGCGGGGGCACCGCGACGACGGGGCGGGCGGCGCCGGCGCCAGTTAGCTTTCTTCCCATGTTGATCGACGGAGGCATCGGCTTCCAGGCAGAGAACATCGCCGGCCAGGCCCGCCAGGTGGAGCAGGCTGGCTACGACGGGGCCTGGGCAGCAGAGACCGGGCACGACCCGCTCCTCACCCTCGCCCTGGCGGCCGAGGCGACGAGCCGCCTCGAGCTCGGAACAGGTATCACGGTCGCCTTCGGGCGCAGCCCGATGATCACGGCCACGATGGCGAACGACGTCCAGCTCCTCTCGAAGGGCCGTCTCCTTCTCGGGCTGGGCTCGCAGATAAAGCCCCACATAGAGCGGCGCTACTCGATGCCCTGGTCCCACCCGGCCGCCCGCATGCGGGAGTACATCCAGGCGCTGCACGCCATCTGGGACTGCTGGAACGACGGCACCAAGCTCGACTTCCGGGGCAAGTTCTACAACCACTCGCTCATGACCCCCTTCTTCAGCCCGGGCGCGAACCCCTACCTCAAGCCGAAGGTGTTGTTGGCGGCCGTCGGCCAGCTCATGACGGAGGTGGCCGGTGAGGTGGCCGACGGCATCTTGATACATGGCTTCACGACCGAGCGCTACCTGCGCGAGGTGACCCTTCCTGCCGTCGGGCGCGGGCTCGAGAAGTCCGGGCGGCCACGGGAGGGCTTCCAGGTCTCCTACCCGGGCTTCGTCGTCACCGGGGAGACAGAGGAACAGATGGCCGCTGCCGCCGGTGCCGTGAAGGCCCAGATCGCCTTCTACGGCTCAACGCCCGCCTACCGGGGCGTGCTCGAGCTGCACGGGTGGGGGGAGCTGCAAAGTGAGCTCCACCCTCTCTCCAAGCGGGGCGAGTGGGGGAAGATGGCCGAGCTCATCGACGACGAGGTGCTCAACACCTTCGCCGTCGTGGCACCGCTCGGCCAGGTGGCGGCCGGGGTGCGGGCCCGCTTCGGCGATGTGGTCGACCGCTTCTCGTTCTACGCCCCCTACAACCTCTCGAGCGAGCGCTGGGCCGAGGTGCTCGCCGGCTTCAGGGCATGAGCGCCCCGGGGCGCACCACGAGGGCGGCGGTGACGGCGGCCGCCACCAGGAACGAGACGATGGAGGCCGAGAGCTCCGGGGTGTTCGTTGGTCCGATGTCTCTCACCACCCCCAGCCACGAGGGGCCCGGGGCCGATGCCACCGGGGTTTGTGAGTTGGTAGGCGACAAGCCGGCCAGCCAGGCGACAAGGAGGCTCGGACGCCCCGGCTAGCTGCCGAGATTGCCCCGCGCCCAGCCCGCCCGAGGAAAAGCCGATGACGAGGACGCCGAAGTGGCACGAAGACTGAGCCGATTAGAAAGAGGAAAGTCTTCTAGTCGGCGATGTTCAAAAGAGCGCCAGCGGCGTCACAGTGGCGCCGACGTGACAGAGATGCCCGGCGTTCGGCCCGGGAGAAGAGGATCTGGAGGGAGACGACAGTCGAGTCGGTGTCGGTGAAGGACTGGTCGTTCTCCCGCAGGACGAGGAGGTGTCGCCC
>JAJYQK010000146.1 GCA_021794645.1 Actinomycetes bacterium | reverse complement strand
TCTCGCCCATGACGGCACGAGCTGGGTGATGAGCTCGGCGTAACCGGTGATCGCCGCCGAAGGACCACTCTCGGGCGCGACTCCCGGCACCATCACCGGGTCGCGAGCCCGAGACAGCCCCACTTCCGGCTCCGGATGCTGACGATCGGAAGTTCCGCTCATCCGATCAGACGCCGAGTGGTCGTCAGGCCAAATCGCCGTTGCTCAGCACGCTCCTAGGGTCGGTGATGACGTAGGTGCTTCGGCTTTGTTGGGTCACACCTCAAGCCTGGAGCACCTTCGTCGCGTTCTGACGGATCTCGACCGACAGCGGACCCCGCTGAGATCCGATGAACCTTCTTGTGAGGTCTTCACAATTGGCCCTGAGCTGGCGCGACGGACCGTGAAAGCAGGGGCGCCCGCGGCCTAAGAGGAGCTGACCCACAGCTCTCGGTCAGCGACGCCAGCGCGGATCGGCGGCGAGGGCGGCCTCGCCGATCTCTTCAAGCCGGGCGAGCAGCTCTTTGATGCGCCGGTGGTTGTCGATCCAGGGCTGGTAGTCGTCACGCTGCTCTCGGCTCATCCAGCGCCCGACGGTCTTCTGGCGGATCTTCCGCGTCCACTGGTAGTAGGGGCCGTGCGGTTCGGGCGGGTCGGCCATGCAGCGGCAGTTCGGGTTCGAACAGCGAGTGCGGCGCTCGGTGATGGTGCCGGCGAGCACCTGGCCGCTTCGTGCGATGGCCGCCAGCTCGGTGGCGATGCGCTGTGCCTCCTGGCGCTCGGCGACCTTCACCACCCCACCTTCGCACCGAGGGTCCACCTGCAGGGGCCGGACATGCTGTAACAATACAGTGTGCCATCCGGCGACAGCGACCGAGTCGCTGTGCTCCTCGCAGGGTTCGCGGCGCCGTCGGTGCCAGAGGAGGCGGCTCGCTTCGCTCGAGCGACCGTGGCCGCAGCCGGCCCGGCGACGCCCATCCAGGCCAAAGCGTGGCTGTTCGCCGCCTCGAAGCTCGCCTCGTTCGCCCTCTCGCGCGGCATCGACCTCGAGGTCGAGGTGGTGCTGTCGTCCTCGGTCATCGAGCGCTTCACCCTCGCCTCGGAGGGCTCGTTCAGCCCGGCGACGCTGCGGACGCTCCGGCCCAACCTGCGGAGCCTGTCTGCTGCGGTGCTCGGGCCACCCGCGCCGAGGGCTCGGCTCTCGCGCGGGCGGACCAAGTCGCCCTACGACACCGCAGAGATTGAGGGCTACCTGGCGCTCGCCCGGGCCCAGCCGACCCTCGCCCGCCGCATGCGCACCCAGGCCCTCGTCTGCCTTGGCGCCGGCGCCGGGCTCCTCGGGGGCGACCTGCGTGGCGTACGAGGAGGCGATGTGCTCGTCCGCTCGGGCGGCGTTGTGGTCGTGGTGGGCGGGCACCGGCCTCGGGTGGTCCCGGTGCGTGCCCGCTTTGGTGCCGTGCTCATGGACTCGGCTCGCTTCGCTCGGGATCGCTACGTCATCGGAGGTCGAGAGGCCGACCGCCGCAGCGTGACGACACCGCTCGTGGCCTCCCTCAGCGGCGGAGCCGGGCTGCCGCCGCTCGACACCGGGCGGCTACGTGCCACCTGGCTCGTCTCCTGTGCTGCAGACCTCGGCCTCGCCACCTTCATGCACGCAGCCGGCATCTGCTGTTCCCAGCGCCTCGGTGACCTCGTCGCCATGCTCGAGCCCGCTTCCGAAGCCGAGGCGGTGTCGCTGCTCGGAGGGATCCGATGACAGGTCTTGGTCGCCTCGAGGCCATCGTCGAGGACTCGGGCGTGGCCGAGGTGATCGAAGGGCTGCTCCCGACCGGGGTGCGCCGGCGCCAGCTCTCGGTGCGGACGCTGCTCGTCGGGATCCTGCTCGCCCTCGGTGACGACCGCCCCGCCCACCTCGTGCGGGTCCACCAGGCGCTCGTCTCGCTCGACGCCGCCGAGGCTGACCGTCTCGGCGTCAAGTCCGGCGGGCACCTGCTCACCTATCGCCAGGTGGAGTACACGTTCTCGATCGTCGTCCGCGCCCTGTCGAAGACGGTGCTGGACGGGACCGCATCGGCGACCCTCGCCCTCATCGCCGACGCACTCGTCGAGGCGTCGGTCCCACGCGAGCACAAAGATGCCTCACGGGCGCTCGCGGTCGACTGGAGCGACATCGAGTGCTCCGCCCGCCCACCGAGCGCCAAGGCCAAAAGCGCCGACCCCGAGGCCTCCTGGGGGCACCGAAGCGGCGGGCCGACCAAGGGCGAGCTGTTCTACGGCTACTTCTTCCAGGCGGCCACGATGGTGCGCGAGGAGCGCGGGCCGGCGGTGTGCGAGCTCGTGCGGCGCGTCGGCGTCTCCACCTGCAGCCTCGACCCGGTCCCGTTGTTCGTCCCTGTCCTCGGCCGCCTCGTCAGATCGGGCGTCGCCCTCGGTGACGTGCTGTGCGACTCGGGCTACGCCCATCGCCTCGCCACGCACTGGGCGCTGCCGGTGCGTCGCCTCGGTGGCCAGCTCGTCATGGATCTCCATCCGCACGACCGGGGTACCCAGGGCACCTTCGCCGGTGCCATCTGTGCCAACGGCGCTCTCTACTGTCCCGCCACCCCTCGGTCGCTGTTCGAGCTCCAGCCACTTCCGCGTGGCGCCGACGCGGCGGCGGCGCGGGCGCACGACCAGCTCTCAGCCGAGCTCGCCCGCTACAAGCTCGGGCGTATCACCGCCGAGGACGGCGACGGGTTCCATCGCGTCATGTGCCCGGCGGTCATGGGCAAGCTCCGCTGCCCGGTGCGGCCGGGGTCGATGAGCCTTTCGTTCGACCGGCCCGAGGTGGCAGAGCCGCCCCTCGAGCGACCGCCCTGCTGTGTGAACCAGACCGTGACCGTCCCGCCCGAGGTGAACGCGAAGACCGCCCAGAAACACGACTACCCCTCCGCCGCCCACCGCAGCTCCTACGCCCGGCGCAGCGCGGTCGAGCGCTCCTACTCGACGATGAAAGACCGTGCCTCGACCGACGTCACCCGCGGCTGGTGCCGCACAAGCGGACTGTGCGCCCTCACCTTGCTCCTCGTCTGCGCCGTGGTCGTGCGAAACGAGCGGGTGATCGAGGCCTTCGAGGCTCGTGTCGCCGAAGACCGCCGCCGCGAGGAGGCCGGTCGTGGTCCGAGAAGCCGCAAAGCCCGGCGCCGAACACTCGACGACCTCATCACGGCATCGGCCTGAGCCGGAGGGCCGCGACCGTGCGAGCAAAGGGGCGGGCATCCGACCTCTTGTCGTCTGCTCCCGGGAACGAGCGCGCACCCAAATGTGAAGATGAAGCGTCTTCAATCGTGAAGACGTCCGGGTGGGCGTTACAGGACTCGAACCTGTGACCTCAGCCGTGTGAAGGCTGCGCTCTAACCAACTGAGCTAAACGCCCGCCAGCTGCCGAGCTGGCCCTGCCTCACCACAGGTGCGGCAATCCGGCCAGCCGGCCCGGCGCCGCGACCGACGAGTCGACGGCCCCGGCAGCACGCCAGGTTACTGCAGCAAGAAAGCGCACTCGCCTGCTTTGCGCTGCGGGCTCGCCAGTGGACAACGGAACGGCTCCCGGGCGGGCTGCCTCTCTCATCTCCCCCCTCCCGGCCCGGTACCCTGGGGGCAAATGCCTAGCGAGGCCTCAGACAAGACCGGCAGCCCGCCCGAGCTCGACACGGCTGCGCCGACGGAAGAGGGCGCCGGCCAGTCATTCCAGCCGATGAGCTTCATGGAGGCGCTGAAGAGCGCTGTCCCCCGCCAGCGCCGCGGTCGGCCCCGCCCGCCGCGACCGAAGGCCCAGCCGGCCACCGGCACCGAGGAGGACGCCGAGCGGGTCAACTTCATCGACAAGCGGGAACGGCTGATCGCGAGCTTCCTCGCCGCCTTCCAGGTCGTCCTCGGGGTTGTCAGCTATGTCAACGCCCGGCACTACGTCGAGCACGCCGGCAGGCACATCTCGGTCCACCAGGCGCATCTCGACACGATCAACGCCCACAACAGCGCCCCCTGGCTCCTTGTGATCAACCTGGTGCTCGGCCTCGGCATCGCCGGAGGCGTGCTCTCCAAGCGACGGGCGCTGGTCGGCTTCACGGTCATCCTCGGCGGCTTCGCCATGAACACGACCGGCGGCGGCTACATCGGGATCATCTACCTCGTCATCGGCATGTGGCTCATCTTCCGGGCGATGAAGAGGAACCCCCGCCGTCCGGCGCCCGCTGGCGGAGGCGGTAGTCAGAGGACCGAGCGGGCGGCGCCGGCCAAGGGGGCCCAGGCCAAGGTCGAGCCCCGCAAGCCGCCCGCACCCTCCAAGCGCTACACGCCTCCTCGGGCCACCAAGCGGCCCCCGTCCCGCCCTCCCCTCAGGAAGGAGCAGGAGGAGGAGCCCGGGCTGCGAGGTTGGGTCAGCCGGAAGCTGGGGCGCGACTCGGTCTCCTGATAGACAGATTGGCCGTGATCGCCGACAACCTCGCCGGGAAGCGGATCGCCGTCACCGGCGGCACCGGCTTCCTCGGCACCGCTCTCATCGAGCGGCTGCTGCGCTCGGTGCCCGGCTGCGAGGTGGTGGCTCTCGTCCGGCCTGGCCAACGTCTCTCGGCGGCGGACAGGGCCCGGCGGGAGATCTTGAAGAACGACTGCTTCGACCGCCTCCGAGGCGAGCTCGGCGACGCCTTCGAGACAGAGGCGGCCGCCCGGCTCACAGCCATCGCCGGCGACGTCGGGCGGGACGGTCTCGGCCTCGACGAGGAGGGACGCCACCTCCTCGCCACCTGCGACGTGGTAATCCACTCAGCCGCCACCGTCAGCTTCGACGCCCCCCTCGACGCTGCCGTCGAGGTCAACATGCTCGGCCCCTCCCGGGTCGCCGAGACGCTCTCGGAGCTGTGCCTGGAAGCCGGCCGGCCTCTCCCCCACCTCGTGGCGGTCTCGACCGCCTACGTGAACAGCGGGCACAAGGGCGACGCCGCCGAGGAGCTCATCACCGAGAGCCGCTACCTCGCCCTGCCCGACTGGCGCCAGGAGCTCGCCGCCTCCCGCCGGGCCCGCTCGGACGCCGACGCCGCCAGCCGTCACCCCGAACGTCTGGCGGAGTTCCAAAAGCGAGCGCGCCTCGAGCTCGGAGCAGCCGGTACTGCTCTTCTCGCCCAGCGGACCGAGCGCTTCCGCCAGGACTGGGTGACAGCCCAGCTCGTCGAGGCCGGACGGAGCCGGGCGAGAGCGCTCGGCTGGCCGGATGCCTATGCCTACACGAAGTCGCTCGGCGAGAAGGCGCTCCTCGACACACGAGGAGACCTGCCTGTGACCATCGTGCGACCCTCGATAGTGGAGTCGGCGCTGGCCGAGCCCCGACCGGGCTGGATCCGGGGCTTCCGGATGGCAGAGCCGGTCATCATCTCCTATGCCCGGGGGCTGCTCAGCCAGTTTCCCGGTGTGCCCGAGAGCATCGTCGACGTCGTGCCGGTCGACCTCGTCGTGGCCACGATCATCGCCGTAGCAGCGGCCGAGTCGCCCGCCGAGCCATCCGTCTACCAGATCGCCTCGGGGGCGAGGAACCCGCTTCACTACGGGATGCTCGTCGACCTGATCAGGGCGTGGTTCACCGAGCACCCGCTCTATGACGACCGCAACCAGCCCATCGTCGTCGCCGAGTGGAGCTTTCCCGGCCGCGGGCGGGTGCAGGGCCAGCTGCGGCGGGCGACAAGGCTCCTCGGAGCGGCAGAGCGCCTCGCCAACCAGCTGCCGGTGCGAGGGGAGAAGGCCGAGCTCGTCTCGACGATCGAGGAACAACGCTCGCAGGCCAACCGGGCGCTCGACTACGTCGAGCTCTACGGTGCCTACGCCGAGACCGAGGCCCGCTTCCGCATCGAGCGCACGATCGGCCTCTACGAGAGCCTTCCCGAGACGGACCGGGCTGCGTTCACGATGGACCCGGCCGTCATCGACTGGGAGACCTACCTGCACGAGATCCACCTGCCCTCGATCGTCGAGCACGCCCGGGTGCGCACGAGCCCGGGCAAGCGCACGCTCGCCAGCCGGGAGGAGCGGGCCAAGCGAGCCATCCTCTCCGAGGAACCCCGGCTGGTCGTCTTCGACCTCGAGAACACCCTCATCGCCTCCAACGTGGTCGAGAGCTACGCCTGGCTCGCCACTCGCCACCTCGAGCCGGGCGGCCGGGCCCGCCTGGTCGGCGGCCTCATGGCCGAAGCCCCCCGGCTCCTCGCCCTCGACAGGCGGGACCGGGGCGACTTCCTCCGCCACTTCTACCGCCGCTACGAGGGAGCGCCCGCCGAGCGGCTCAAGCGCGACGCCCTCGAGCTCTGGAGCGACCTGCTCTTGCTGCGGGCCTTCCCCGACGGGATAGCCCGGGTGCGCCGCCACCGCAGCCTCGGCCACCACACCGTCCTCATCACCGGCGCCCTCGACTTCGTCGTCGAGCCGCTCCGGCCGCTCTTCAGCGAGATCGTCGCCGCCCACCTGGGCGAGGAGGAAGGCACCTTCACCGGCGAGCTGATCTCGGCTCCGCCGACCGGTGAGGCGAGAGCCCTCTTGATGGAGGAGCTCGCCCAGCGCTATGGGCTGGAGAGAGGCGCCCTCGTGGCCTACGCCGACTCGACGAGCGACCTGCCGATGCTCGAGGCGGCCGGCCTCCCCATCGCTGTCAACCCGGAGGCGAAGCTGGCCGCCATCGCCCGGCGACGGGGCTGGCCGATCGAGCAGTGGGCCCGGACAAGGGGCGCCGACAGCCGGCGGCTGGCGGTTTCGACGCTGCGACCCGGCACCAGGACGACGCCGTGAAAGCCCTCGTCTTCGAGCGCCAGCTCGCCCGCTTCGCCGCCTCCCGCCTGGCAGCCGACCTGGCCGGCTCCGGCCACGGCGTCGGCGTAGGCCCGCTCGAGCTGCTCGAGGTGGAGCCGCCCGCCCTCCCCGGGGAGGACTGGGTGCGGCTCGAGCCCCGCCTGGCGGGCATCTGCGGCTCCGATCTCGCCACATTGGACGGCCGCAGCTCCCGCTACTTCGAGCACATCGTCTCGTTTCCCTTCGTGCCGGGACATGAGGTCGTCGCTGACGTGAAAGGGGGCCTCCGAGAGGGCGAGCGGGTCGTGGTCGAGCCCGTCCTCTCCTGTGCCGCCCGCGGCTTCGACCCGCCCTGTGACCCGTGTGGCCGGGGTGAGCGGGGCCGCTGCGAGCGGATCGCCTTCGGAGCGCTCTCTGCCGGCCTGCAGATCGGCTACTGCGCCGACACCGGCGGGGGCTGGTCTGCTGGCCTCGTGGCCCACGAGAGCCAGCTCCTCACTGTGAGCGGCGAGATGAGCGACGAAGCAGCTGTCATGATCGAGCCGGCCGCCTGTGCCATTCACGCCGCCCTCGTCTCCGAGCGGGCGCCCTCGGCCAAAGTGCTCGTCCTCGGGGCAGGCACGCTCGGGCTCCTCACCATCGCGGCCCTGCGGGCCCACGTCTCGCCGGCCGTCCTCGTGGTGGTAGCCAAGTACCCAGAGCAGCGTCGCTGGGCGGACCGCCTCGGCGCTGACTACGTCGTCGGACCGGGCGAGACTCTGCGGGCGGCCCGGCGGCTCACCAGCTCGCTCGCCCTGCCGGCAGACGGGAGGGAGATAGCCCGGGTGACAGGAGGCGTCGACGTCGTCTTCGACTGCGTCGGGAGCGCCGACTCGCTCGAGAGCTCGCTCTCAGTCGTCCGCCCCGGCGGCGAGATAGTTCTCGTCGGCATGCCCGGGCCGGTGAAGATCGACCTCGCTCCCCTCTGGCAGCGGGAGGTCGTCCTGCGCGGTGCCTACGCCTATGGCACCGAGCAGACGCCAGCGGGCCCCCGCCGCACCTTCGAGCTCGCCGCCGAGCTCGTGGCGAGCCGGGACCTCGGCGAGCTCGTCTCGGCCGCCTACCCGCTCGAGCGCTACGAGGAGGCGATCGCCCACGCCGCAGCGGCCGGGCGGCGGGGCGCAGTGAAAGTCGTGTTCGATCTCCGCCGGCGGGCCGGCCGCCAACTCGGAGGAAAGAAGGAGAACAGGTGAGCCCTCGACCAGGAGTCGTGCTCGAAGTAGACCGCTCCACGCCCCCGACGCTCTTCTGGTACGGCGAAGGCTTCCGGCTCGAGAAGCTCCCCGTCGGGAGCCGCGTCATCTACCCGCCCGAGCCGGTGGCCGCCCTCGCCGACCCCGAGGGCGCCATCCGCCATGCCCTCGAGAACCCGCTCGGCGACAGCGCCCCGCTCTCCTCGCTCCTCACCCCGGGCATGAAGCTCACCATCGCCTTCGACGACGTCTCGCTCCCCCTTCCGCCCATGAGGGCACCCGACATCCGGCAGCGGGTCATCGAGGCCGTCTTGGAGATGGCTGCCCAAAAGGGGGTGGACGACGTCGAGCTGGTGGCGGCGCTCGCCCTCCACCGGCGGATGACCGACGAGGAGCTCCGCCACGCCCTCGGCGAGCGGGTCTTCAACGCCTTTGCCCCCTATGGGCTGCTCCGCCAGCACGACGCCGAGGACCCGAGCAACCTCGTCCACCTCGGCCTGACCGAGGAGGGTGAGGACGTCGAGCTCAACAAGCGAGCGGCCGAGTCCGATCTCCTCGTCTATGTCAACATCAACCTCGTGGCGATGGACGGCGGCCACAAGTCGGTCGCCACCGGGCTCAGCTCCTACAAGAGCCTGCGGCACCACCACAACGTGCGCACCATGCAGCACAGCCGCTCGTTCATGGACATGCACCGCTCCGAGCTGCACAGCTCCAACTGGCGGATGGGAAAGGTCATCGCCGAGGCCGGCGTCAAGGTCTTCCAGATCGAGACGACCCTCAACACCGACACCTTCCCCCAGCAGTTCCGCTTCTTGCAGCGACGGGAGTGGGAGTGGAACCTGGCGGACAGGTCGGCCTTCCTCGCCTCCTCCAAGGCGCTCGAGAAGACCCCGCCCGAGATAGCCCGCAAGATCTTCCACTCCATCCGCGCCCCACACGCCCTCGCCTCGGTGCAGGCGGGAGAGGTCGGTCCGGTGCACGTTCGCACGCTCGAGCACGTCCATCGCCAGCAGCTCGTGACGGTGGAGGGCCAGACCGACATCCTCACGATGGGGCTGCCCTTCATCTCCCCCTACAACGTCAACTCGATAATGAACCCGATCCTCGTCGCCTGCCTCGGGCTCGGGTACTTCTTCAACCTCTACCGGGGACGACCCCTCGTGCGCGAGGGCGGCGTCGTGATCATGTCGCACCCGACCCCCTGGGCCTTCAACCCGGTCCACCACCCGAGCTACATCGACTTCTTCGAGCAGGTGCTGGCCGATACGACCGACCTGTTCGAGATCGAGTCGAAGTACGAGCACGCCTTCGCGACCGACCCGTGGTACATCCACCTCTACCGGACTGGGAACGCCTACCACGGCGTCCACCCCTTCTACATGTGGTACTGGTGCGCCCACGCCTTGAACCATCTCTCGCGGGTGATCGTCGTCGGCGGCGACCGGGCGGCGGTGCGCCGCCTCGGCTTCTCCCCCGCCAGCACGCTCTCGGATGCCCTCGAGATGGCCGAGGACGTCGTCGGCCGCGACCCTTCCATCACCCACATCCACACGCCCCCTCTCCTCCTCGCCGACGTCCAGTGACGAGGAAGCCCGCCTCCGAGCTCGTCTCGTTCCTGCTCCGGGCGCCGACGCGCCCCACTGGGGCCGAAGCTCCGCGGCTCAAGCAGCGCACCGGAGTCGAGTACCCGACCGATTGGGCGCGCCGCTACCCGGTGCGGCTGGCCCGCGCCATGGTGCTCGACGACCTGACCTTGCCCTTCGTGCGGGCGGCCGCAAGACCCCGCTTCCACGGCCGCGACGCCCTCGAGCGCCTCGAGGGCCCGGTCATAGTCGCCGCCAACCACGCCAGCCACCTCGACACGGCCATCTTGCTCGCCGCCCTGCCGCCCAAGCGCCGCCACCGCACCGTCGTGGCGGCCGCTGCCGACTACTTCTTCGACCGCCACTGGAAGGCGGCCCTCTCGGCCTTCGGGCTCGGGGCCATCCCGATGGAGCGGTCGAAGGTCAACCGCCGCTCGGCCGACGCCGCGGCCGAGCTGATCGACGACGGCTGGTCGCTCGTCATCTTCCCCGAAGGTGGCCGCAGCCCGCATGGCTGGGGCGAGGAGTTCAAAGGGGGGGCCGCCTACCTCGCCAAGCGCTGCCAGGTGCCGGTGGCGCCGGTCCACCTGCGGGGCACGAGGGCGATCCTCCCGAAGACACAGTCGCCCGCCCGCAGCCGCTTTCGACCCGGGGAGACCGTCGTCCGGTTCGGGGAGCTGCTCTATCCGAGGCCCGAGGAGGACGCCCGACGCTTCGCCGCCCGCATCGAGGCTGCCGTGGCCATGCTGGCCGACGAGGCCGAGAGCGACTGGTGGGCCGCCCGGCTCCGCGCCGGGCAGGGCGAGACGCCCTCTCTGCGCGGCCCGGACGTCTCCCCCTGGCGGCGGGCCTGGGACCTTCCGGCTTCGGCCGACCCCTCCCGACAGGTCGCCGGGCAGCCCGACGGCAGTGCCGCCACGGACTGGGACGACTGAGAACTCCCTCTCCCCCGTACGCCCGCCTCGTGCGCGGGTGCTCCCGAGGGCGCTACTGATCGGTCTGTAGACTCTTTCGTAGCGGGCCGAGCACCTTTGGCGGATGGCCGAGGGGGAGCTGCAGCGGGTCGTCGGCGCCAACCTCCGGCGCCGCCGCCTCGAGAAGGGCCTCTCCCAGGAGGCCTTCGCCGAGCTGCTCGGCTGGCACCGCACCTACATCGGCGGGCTCGAGCGGGGTGAACGGAACCTCTCGCTCCGGGCGCTCGAGCGGATTGCCGGCCGCCTCGGTGTCGCTCCCGGCGAGCTGCTCGAGCCACCCTCGGAGCCCTTCTAGGCCTCCTTCGCGACGCGGCGACGCCGCGGCGCCAGCTCGACCAGGTACATGGCGACGAGCACCATGGCGCCGCCGACGAGCACCCGCCAGGAGAGCTCCTCTCCCGCCAGGGCTGCGAACAGACCGGCGAAGACCGGCTCCATCGTGAGAACGATGGCCACCCGGGTGGGAGCCAGGCGGGTCTGGGCCCAGGTCTGGATGAGAAAGGCGAGGGCCGTCGCCACGAGGGCGGTGGCAGCCACCGCTCCCCAGACGGCGAGGTCCGGCGGGGGGGCGAGGTTGCCCTCCCCGGCGGCGGCCGCCGTGCAGCAGAGCGCCGTGGTGGCGAGCTGCACGGTGGCGAGGGCGAAGTGGTCGTGGCCGCCGGCCCACTCGCCGAGGGCGACTATCTGGAGGGCAAAGCAGAAGGCGCAGCCGAGGGTGAGCCACTCGCCGAGCCCGAAGCCGAGGCGGGCAAAGGAGATCACCGCCAAACCCGACCCGGCCAGAGCGGTGGCGGCCCAAGCCGAGAGCGAGATGCGGCGGCGGAGGAAGAGCCCGAGCATGAGCGGGGTGAGGACCACCGACATGCCGGTGAGAAAGCCGGAGATGGCAGCTGTGGTGTGTTGCAGGCCGAAGGTCTGGAAGATGTAGCCGCCGGCGAGGGCGAGCCCTGTCGCCGCTCCCTGCCAGAGACAACGGGGTGAGAGCCTCCGCAGCGCCGAGGGCGAGAGGGCGACCATCGCCAGCGTGGCGAGGCCGAAGCGCCAGGCGAGGAAGTCCATGACGGCCATGTGGGCGACTGCCGATTTGACGATGACGAAGGTCGAGCCCCAGACGACCGTCACAACGAGGAGGAGCGCGACGGGAAGCCTCTCGCTCCTCCCGCTCTTCTCCCGGTCCGCCACGGCCCAACATCCTGCCGCGGGCGGGGAGGTCTCTCGGGCGAGCCTGCCGACACCTCTTTGCCGGGGCGGCTAAACACGTCTCATGCACGAGCTCTTCTCGATCGAAGGAAAGACGGCCCTCGTGACCGGCGGCTCCCGCGGCATCGGGAAGATGATCGCCGCCGGCTTCGCCGCCGCCGGGGCCGATGTCTACATCTCCTCGCGCAAAGCGGAGGTCTGCGAGGAGGTGGCCGCCGAGCTGCGGCAGGCCGGCGGGCGCTGCCAGGCCCTGCCCGCCGACCTCTCCCGGGAGCAGGAGTGCGCTCGGCTGGCCGAGGCCCTCGGAGAGCAGACCGGCGGGCGGCTCGACATCCTCGTCAACAACGCCGGCGCCACCTGGGGGGCGCCGTTGGCGGAGCACGACGAGGCGAGCTTCGAGCGGGTGCTGGCCCTCAACGTGAAGGCCGTCTTCCACCTGACGAAGTTCGCCCTCCCCTTCCTGCAGGCCGCCGCCACGGCCGAGGACCCGAGCCGGGTCGTCAACATCGGCTCGATCGACGGCCTCTCGGTGCCGGTGCTCGAGACCTACTCCTACTCGGCCTCCAAGGCCGCCGTGCACCAGCTGACGCGCCACCTGGCCCGGGCGCTCGCTCCCTTGGTCACGGTCAACGCCATCGCCCCCGGGCCTTTCGAGTCGAAGATGATGGCGGCCACGCTGGCCGCCTTCGGCGAGCAGATAGCTTCCTCGGCCCCCCTGAAGCGCATAGGCCGCCCCGACGACATGGCCGGCACGGCGGTCTTTCTCTGCTCCCGGGCCGGTGCCTACCTGACCGGGGCGGTCATCCCTGTCGACGGGGGCATCTCGACCTGCCGCTGACCGGCGAGCGCCCCGATCAGGTGAGGGCCCCGTGGCTCTTGCCGCTCTCTCAGAGGGAGCCCCGCAGCTCGTCGCCCAAGTGTGAGAGAGAGCCGGCCGGTTTGCCTGTCGGCTGCTGGCTGACATAGGAGAGTCCCATGCCCGAGCTGCCAGAGGTGGAGGTCCTTTGCCGGCGCCTCGACGAGCGCCTCTCGCAGAAGCGCTTCGAGCGGCTGGAGCTGGCCTCGATCGCCGCCCTCAAGACCTTCGACCCTCCCCTCTCCGCCCTCCTCCACCGCCCGGTAGAGCAGGTGGCGCGCCGGGGCAAGTTCGTCTGCATCGGCGTCGAAAGCGACTGGCTGGTGCTCAACCTGGCCCGCTCGGGTTGGCTGCGCTGGCGGGAGAAGGAGCAGGCGAGGAGCCGGCCGAGCCGGGGACCGCTGGCGCTGCGGGCCCGCCTCGCACAAGGGGGCGGCTTCGACGTCACCGAGGCGGCGACCGAGAAGCGCCTCGCCATCTGGGTCGTGCACGAGCTGAGCGCCATCGAGCCGCTCGCGAGCCTCGGGCCCGAGCCGCTCGAGAGCTCGTTCACGCTCTCTTTGTTCAAAGAGCTCTTGGCGGCCGAGAAGGGCGACTTGAAACATGCCCTCTCGCGCCAGTCGCTCATCGCCGGGGTCGGCAATGCCTACTCCGACGAGGCGCTCCATGCTGCCCGGCTCTCGCCCTTCAAGCAGGCGGCCAAGCTGACAGAGACGGAGGCCTCCTCTCTCTACGACGCCCTTCGCCGCGTCCTCGAAGAGGCCATCACCCGGGCGGAGCACCTCGAGCTCGGCGAGCTGAAGGACGACAAGCGCGCAGGCATGGCCGTGCACGGCCGCACCGGCCAGCCCTGCCCGGTCTGCGGCGACACCATCGCCGAGGTCTCCTTCGCCACCCGCTCCCTGCAGTACTGCCCGACCTGCCAGACGGGCGGGCGCAAGCTGGCCGACCGCCGGCTCTCCCGGCTGCTCAAGTAGCAGCGCCCAGCTACCCTCGGCCCGATGGACGAGCGCTGCCCGACCTGCGGCTTCGCAGAGGAGGACTACCGCGGCCGCTTCGACGCCCCGTTCCTCGCCGGCGCTGTGGGGACGAGAGCCGCCCTCATCTTCGATGGCCTCGCTGCAGGCGTCAGGCCGGCCGGCTTCGCCACCCCTGTCGACCTCGAGGAGACCCTCTCGCTCGCGGTCGGGGCCGGCCGGCTGCACGAGGCCGTCCACACCTGCCACGAGGTCGCGGCTGGTGCTGCTCGCCTCGCTCTCGGAGAGGGCTACGGGGCGAGAGGGCGGATCGCTGCTCTCCACTCCTCCCGCGGTGGGGTGCCGAAGCTGCCGGTGGAGGAGGCCGAGATCTCCTGGCGCGGGATCGTCGGCGATCGCCAGCGGGAGTACAAGCACCACGGCCATGCCTGGCAGGCGCTCTGCCTCTGGTCGAGCGAGGTGATCGCCACCCTGCGAGCAGAGGGCCATCCGGCCGGGCCCGGCCTGGCGGGAGAGAACCTGCTCTGCTCGGGTCTCGACTGGGCGCGCCTTCGAAGCGGCCTCCGCCTCAGCCTCGGCCCAGAGGTCGTCGCCGAGCTCACCGCACCGGCTGCCCCCTGCAAGAAGATCAAGGGGTCCTTCGCCGACGGCAACTTCCGCCGTCTGAGCCACAGCTCCCACCCCGGCTCCAGCCGCTGGTACGCCGCCGTGCTGCGCCCGGGCCGCCTGCGGGTGGGCGACGCCGTCGGGGTCGGGCTCTTCGGCTAGCTTGCCGGCCTCTCGGTGCGGATGCGGCCGAGGGGCCGGATAAGGAGGACGGGGGTCTGCTCGCTCCCCTGGCCGAGGGGGTTGTCGCCGAAGAGCCAGGCGACGAGCTTCCGGTCGACGCCGCGGCTCGCCCCGAGGACGCTGGCGCCCCGGTCGTTGGCGTCGACGACGGCGACGAAGACCTGCTCGCCCGCCTCCTCGCTCAGCCGCTTGGCGAGGCGCTCGCTCACCCCGTCGGGGTCCTCCGGCGCCAGCTTGGCCTGGCTGTCGGAGGGAGGCAGCGTGCCGGCGGTCGGGCCGTCGATGGCTGCCACCCGGCTACCGGCCACCCGGTAGAAGTCGCCCCGGCGGCCCACCAGCCGCCCGAGCGCCCCGGCGGCAGCAGCAGCGAGGATGCGCTTTCTCCCTGCCTCCTCGATGGCGAGCTGCATCGTCTCTGGCATGCCGAGGCCGATGCCGGCTGGGGTGCGGGCGACAAAGCGGCTGAGGAGGCTGGCGAGCCGGCTCGGGGTGATCTCTTCGAGCGGGAAGGAGCGGCCCTGGGCGACGGCGACCGCTTTCTCGGAGATGGCGACGATGTCACCCTGCTGCAGGCCGAGCCGGCCGCCGCTCACGGCGAGGACGGACTCCTCGACGAGCCGCTCGAGATCGTCGCCCGGGGCGATCTTCGGGGTGCGCACGGGCGCCCGCCCGTAGACGGAGCGGCCGTCTGGTCCGCAGCTGAAGACGTGGCGGCCCGGGTTCGCCTGCACCGACACCCAGCTCGGCGCCTCTCCGCCGCAGAGGGAAGCCGCCTCGAGGTCGGCAGCCGCCTGCAGGGAGCGCTGGGGGCGGCGACCCTCGGGTGAGAGCGGCACGGGACCGTGGAAGACGCGCAGCCAGGCCTCGACGTTGAGGACACGCCAGAAGAGGGGCGACTCCTCCAGCTCGCCGTCGCAGACGGCCCGGAAGGCACGGGCGATCGAGGGACCGTCCCAGTAAGGGCGGGCGCAGAAGGAGGGCGAGCGGAAGATCCCTTGCACCGTGGCCCGCTCGGCTCTCAGCCAACGGATCTCCGGGGTGGTGAAGCCGATCTTCTTCCGCCTCAGCCGAACCTTCTCGGGCAGGACGCCGGCCAGCGCCTCCCGCAGGATCCAACGGCTCCAGCCGTCCTGCACGATGGCCTTCTCGGGCAGGCCGAGCACGAGCTCCACGAGCTCCTGGTCCAAAAAGGGGGGCCGGCTCTCGATCGACCAGGCCATCGAGTTGCGGTCCTCGTAGCGAAGGAGGGAGGGAAGCGAGTAGCGGGTGAGGTCCTGGGAGAGGCGCCTTTTCAGGTCCGCCTGCACCCGCTCGTCCGATGCCCGGGCGGCAGCAGCCCGCCTCGTGTCGCCGAGGAGCGGCCGGCACAAGATCGTCGGGTCCACCCGCTTGCCCCGGTCGACCAGTCGCTGGGTGACGATCGGGACGAGGACGTCGCGGGCGGCCTTCGCCTCCTTCACGAGGAGACCGGTCTGGCGAGCGGCGGCCAGCTGGCGCAGGTAGACGTACTGGTAGGGGACGTAGCCGGCGAGGAGCTCGTCGCCCCCCTGGCCGTCGAGGAGAACCTTGGCCTGCCCGTGGGCGAGCTGCATGACGCGGTACTGGGCATAGGGGCCCGACGACACCATCGGCTCGTCCTGGTGCCAGACGACCTGGGGCAGGTCCTCGAAGAGCTCGGCCGCCCGCGGGCGCACGTAGGCGCTGGCGGCGCCCGAGGCGTCGAGCACCGTTTCGATGTACTCCTGCTCGTCGATCGGGTCACCGTCGAAGACCGCCGAGAAGGTGGCGAGGCGCTCGCCCATGGAGGAGGCATCGGGGACCTTCTTCGCCATCAGCTCCGACATGACACAGACGATCGAGGAGGAGTCGAGACCTCCCGAGAGGCAGGTGCCGACGGTGACATCGGCGACGAGGCGTCGCTCGACCGCTCGGGTGAAGGCCTCCCGGAAAATGGCAGGATCGGCTGGCACCTGCCGGTTCAAGGAGGGTTCCCAGTAACAGCTCGTCTGGCGAGCCGAGGCCCGCGGCGTCGCGATGGGAACGGTCACGACCGAGGCGGGCGGTACCTGGTAGACGCCATCGAAGAAGGTCTGCTCGTCGTGGTCGTGCAGGCTGAGCAGCAGGTAGTCGGCGAGCCGCTGGTCGTTGACGGCCGGCAGCAGCTTCGAGTCGGCGAGGAGGGCCTTTATCTCCGAGGCGAACAGCAGCCGCTCGCCGCTCTCTGCGAAGTAGAGCGGCTTTATGCCGAGGTGGTCGCGGCTCAGCACGAGCTCGCCCCGGCGCTCGTCGAGGATGGCGAAGGCCCACATGCCGTTGAAGCGCTCGACACAGGAGCTGCCCCACTCCTCGTAGGCGGCCAGCACCACCTCGGTGTCGCAGTGGCTCTCGAAGCTGTGCCCCACCGCCTCGAGCTCCTGGCGCAGCTGGCGGAAGTTGTAGACCTCGCCGTTGTAGACGAGGTGACGGTCGCCGGCCTTGTTCGTCCAGGGCTGGTGGCCGTGCTCGAGGTCGATGATCGAGAGCCGCCGGTGGCCGAGGCTCGCCGCCGGCGTCTCGTAAAAGCCCTCGTCATCAGGGCCGCGGTGAAAGATCCGCTCGGTCATGGCAGCGAGCAGGAGGTGGTCCTCTGGGCCGAGAAAGCCCGCGATGCCGCACATCTGCTAGCTCCTGTTCTCCGCCGAGAGGCCGACGGCTCGCTCCTCTCCCACCTTCCCGCGGGGGTAGGTGGCAGTCAATTCCTCCTCGGTCGGCGTTCGCGCCACCCGGGCCTCTGGTGGCAGGAGCGATGAGACCGCCTCCATGATGCGCCTCGTGTCGTCCTCGGCGTCGCCGGGCCCGAGCGAGAGCCCGGCGACGGGGCGGCCCACCCTGACTGTGACGACAGGCGGATCGAGGACCCGGGAGAACCTCGGCAGCATGTGGGAGCGAGGCCAGACCGCCTCTGTGTTCCAGAGCCCGACTGGCACGACCGGGGCCCGGCTGGCGGCGGCGAGGCGGGCGGCGCCCGTCTTGGCCCTGAGCACCGGGTCGAAAAAGGCCCTCCCGCGTGGGATGGTGCCCTGGGGTAAGAGGGCGACCGGCTCACCGGCCTCGAGCACCCTCTCGGCTGCCTGCAGCGAGCGGGCGGCGGCGCCGGCTCTGTCGACCTCGATGCCGCCGAGAGCCCGCACGAGCTGGCCGACCACAGGAGCCTCGAAGAGCTCCTTTTTGGCGAGGAAGCGGACCGGCCGACCGTAGGCGGCTATGAGGAGGGCGAGGGCGGCCACATCGAAGTAGCTCCGGTGGTTGGCGACGAGGATGAAAGGGCCCTCGGCGGGGAGGAGCTCGACGCCCTCGATCTCGAAGCGGGCATAGGGGAAGAGCTCTCTTCGCACGAGCAGCCGGCCGAGGTCGAAGGCCTCGAAGCCCGCCAGGGTGGGCACGCCCGGCGGGACGTCGAGGTGGAGCACCGGCCACCGCCTGAGGAGGGCTGCCGAGTGCAGCGCCAGGTCCGGGTTGACCGCCCGGGGGTTGCCGACGGCAGCGAGCAGGAGGAGGTCGTTGATCGAGTCGGAGTAGGCGAAGCTGGTGCTGAGATCGACGTCGTGGTCCGCCGCGAAGCGTTGGACGGCCGCCAGCTTGCCCAGCCCCCAGACGAAGCCGCCCTCGAGCCGGCCGGTGTAGCGGCCCTCACGAGCGGCGTAGCGGGTGGCCACCACCTGGTCCATGCCGAGTCGCCGCGCCAGGGGTGCCACGAGGTCGTGAGGAGTCGTGGTGGCGAGGACGAGCAGGTCACCGGCCTCACGATGCTCGGCGAGGAGGCCCGGGGCGTAGGACGCCAGCCGGCTCATCAAGAGCTCGGCCGCCACCTCCCCCGCAGCCGCCACCTCGTCGGCCCGCCAGCCCCTCACCGCCAGGGCGGCGGCCCGGGCGAGCGCCATGCCGAGGAGGTTCTCGCCGAGCAGGTCGTAGGCGCGGTACAAGAGGGCCTCGCCCGGCAGCGCCGCCGAGCGGAGGCCGGCTCGCCGGAGGGCCTCGTTTATGAGCGGCCCGCTCGCACCCTTGAGCAGGGTCCGGTCGAGGTCGAAGATCGCAGCTCGCCGTGGCACCGCCGCCAAGATAGGCCGGCTGTCGCCGTCACGGCGCGCTCGGGTCCGGACGCGAAGAAGGGACCGGTGGGGGGGATACCGGTCCCTTCTTGTAAGACTCTCCAGGGCCGGCGGGGGGGGTTGCCGGCAGATCCTGTGGTCTGTTTTGCCCTTTCATTCTGTGGGCAGGGTCTCTATCTGTCAAACACATCTAGCCGATACTTGCTATCATTTTTTCAGATGGACCTACGACAGCTCGGAGCCCTCATCGCCATCGCCGACCACGGCTCCTTCTCCGCCGCCGCCGACGCGCTCTCGACAGTGCAGTCGAACGTCTCTGCCCATGTCCGCCGGCTGGAGGAGGAGCTGAGCACTGTCCTCGTCGACAGGGCGACCGGCCAGCTGACCGAGGCCGGCGAGCTCGTCGTCGCCCGGGGGCGGCGGGCCCGGGCGGAGCTCGACGCCCTGTTGTCCGACGTCTTCGCCCTCAACCACGAGGTCGTCGGCACCGTGCGGGTCGGGATCATCGGCACAACAGCCCGCTGGCTCGTCCCTCAGCTCCTCGAACTGCTGCCCGACAAGTTCCCTCGCCTGCAGGTCATCTTCGTCGAGTCGACGACCACGGCGCTCGACAGCCAGCTCTCCTCGGGCCAGGTGGACCTCGCCGTGCTGAACCTGCCCCGCCGGCCCTCGCAATGGACGATCACCCCGCTCTTCGAGGAGGAGCTGCTGCTCGTCGTCGAGCGCTCCCATCCCCTCGCCGACCGCCAGGAGGTGGCGCTCTCCGAGCTGGCGGAGGTGCCTCTCCTCCTTCCCTGTCCGGGCACCGCCTTCAGAAGCGAGCTCGACGAGACGGCCGGGCCGCTCGGCATCGAGCTGAAGGCGCGAGCCGAGGTCGACGGGACCCGCCTCATCACCTCGCTCGTCTTCGAGGGCTACGGCCCCGCCATCCTGCCCGCCGCCGCCGTACCCGGCTTCCTCCGCCAGAGCTGGGCGATGGTGCGGGTGCCCGAGCTGCCGCCCCGCCACGTCGGCGTCGCCCAGCGAGCCCGCAGCCTGCCCTCTGCCGCCACGAGGGCCGTACTCGATGTGCTGCGAGCGGTGGTGGCCGACGAGGCCCGCCTCCCCCGCGGCCTGCGGCTCATCGGCAAGCAGCCGGCCCTCTCGCTCTAGGAGGCGGGCGGCACCGGCTGGCGCCGCATGCACCAAAGTGGAGGGGAGCCGCCCCGCACCCGCCCGACCTCGCCTGTCACCTCGAAGCCGTGGCGGCGATAGAAGCCGATGTTCTCCTGGCGGGAGGACTCGAGGTAGACGGGGACGCACTCCTCATCCGCCTGACCGAGCACGGGTCGGAGGAGGAGCGAGCCGACTCCGGTTGCCTGCCGGGCCGGGGCCACC